>CAZSIY010000245.1:0-2386 GCA_964606825.1 uncultured Oscillospiraceae bacterium
GCGCACCAGACTGGGGGTCTGGGGGCCGTGGGTTCAAGTCCCGTCACTCCGACCAAAAACAAGGTTCATTTTTGAGCCTTGTTTTTTTATTTGCGTTGAAGTAAAAGAAATTTTGAACGGGAAGAATTACAAACAAAATTTAAAATCAATCAATTCAAGCAAACTAAAAAGCACTCGCAAATCGCAAATGATTTTTAGCCACATTACAGTTGTAATAATCAAGAGCCAGATTTGTCATTTTGAACAAGAAGTGAAATTGTTTTTCTTTGCCACTTTGCGGTTATTACATACATCACATCAGATTTATTCGTTCAATTCTTGATATGCTATCTTATTGATTATCACTGTATACACTTTTTTACACATTCATAAATTCGTTTCTTTTCCGAATTTGAATATCTTTTCATTGGGGATGTTGCATTACCAACATCAAATCCCATACATTCCATAACTGCCTTTGACGCGGGAATAATCGGTTCACCATTAAAAGCAGCAACTGTTCTTGCGACTTTCGACTGATAAAACATAGCCCGTTTAAGATCATTTTTCCTAAAAGCGTTCCATACACCTTTTACATTTTCCAGTTGATAATTATATGTTGAGCCGATGCCTCCATCAGCACCTGACAAAGACCCATAAGAAGCATTTCATCGTAGCCGTTTATAATGCCCATTTCGCCATTTGTCAGCTCCTTAAGTTGCGACAGTTGATAGAAATCCGAACTTGTCCATTTTATTGAAGTAACGTTGTCGATTTCAAAAAGACGCTTTCCGAATTCGGCGTCCATATGAAAATTTGCATTGGGATTGTAATACACCATAAGCGGAATATTTACCGCATCGGCAAGCTTTTTGTAATAATTATAAACATCGTCCTTATCGTAAGAGAAAAACAGAGGTGCTGTGAAAGAGATTGCATCTGCTCCGATTTTTTCGGCATGCTTTGCCGAAGCAATAACAGTTGAGAAATCGTGCGAGGCAACCTGTACAATACAAGGCATATTGACATCTTTTGAAACTTCCGTTGCGGTTTCGGCAAGTATCTCACGCTCGCACGGGCGCAATGCCAATCTCTCTCCTGTTGCTCCTCCTACATAAAAACCGTCCGCACCTTGTTGTATCAGGGCGTTCATCAATTGTTTAAGCACATCAACATTTACTTTTCGTTTTCATCAAGTGGTGTAATAAGTGCCGGCATTATTCCTTCAAATTTCATTTTCAAATCTCCATTTCTGTTGCATAATTACATTTGAGTTATTTTCTTCATCATAGGTATAAAATACAGTCAAAAGACTGCCGTCTTTCAATTCTATTGTACAAGGATACCCTAAATCCGGACTGTTATCATTGATAAATATATCGTGACCTACATCCCATGTTTTTCCACCATCATAACTGAACATTGATTTTATACCGTAGGGTTTTTCCCTGTATCCGTATGCTGAAATAAGGACACCCGAAGAATGAAGCATCAAATGGACCGGAGCACCACCCAAAACATCGAGTATTCGATGCGGCTGTGTCCATGTTTTTCCTCCGTCGGTTGATTCGGATTGAAAAGTTGTAAAATAACTTTGCTTGCCGTCATCATATCTTTGTGCACGAATATGACATATTATTTTTCCATCCGGCAGTTCTATTGCATAAGGCTCGCACAAATCAAGTTTTTTGCCCGCCTCACAAACATTTGGCAACGAGCCGACAAACTCTGTACTACCATCGATATTTATTTTGTAAGCTTGAATAGACGAAACATCTGTAAACGAATCATCTTCCGAAAAAGCCCTGCCAACCCATAAAATACTTCCGTCATGTAATTCACACGGGCCATGCGGCGAAGTTATCGGTGAATTATACAGTTTTCCGAATGTAACACCGCAGTCATTACTTATGCAAAATTCCGAACCGAGATAGCAATTTTCTTCTTCGGGAGTTATCATATCAAGAGCT
Source organism: uncultured Oscillospiraceae bacterium (assembly GCA_964606825.1). GTDB lineage: Bacteria > Bacillota > Clostridia > UMGS1810 > UMGS1810 > CAKSIN01. Next base: position 1,950 of record CAZSIY010000245.1, read on the forward strand.
TTTTCAAAAAAACTTACAGCTTTGTTTTTTTCGATTTTCGGCGAAAGTATATATCCGATATTCCCGCGCTGAAATTGAACTGAATTGTTAAACGAAGTTACAATTACATTGCTTTTCCCAAACGCAAGTATACCGGCATCTCTGTCATCCAGCGGGGTATCTATAACAGGGGCAGGTATTGTGTATGTTTCCCCTTCGTTTTCACTATATGAAATAACGGCTTTTCCAAACGGGCAAATATGTCCGTATCTGTATCCGGAAGCTACAACCGCAATTTTGCCATTTTGCAACCTTGCAATACTCGGCCATGCGAAATAACAAGCCTTTCCGTTCGGATTATTCATAATTATGCTTGGTGGTCCGATCTTTTTGATTTTCATTTCCGTTTCTTGCTCCTTGATTTATCAAAAATTTTATGCTATAATTATGACAGAATC
>CAZSIY010000246.1:0-2360 GCA_964606825.1 uncultured Oscillospiraceae bacterium
TGTATATGCCATCAAATCCGAGTTCTTTGAGCTTTTCCGTGGTAAGCGCGGCTTCGGGGCGTATCTCGTCGTCGAGGCAAATCTTTCCTATGAGATTGCCGTCTTTGCAAATGTATACGCATATTTCGTTGCCTTTGTAATTTTCAACGGGAGATGAGACTATTGTTTTCTCGTTGCCCACGCTTATTAAATTACCGTTTATCACAGCGCTTATGCCTTTGCCGAAAATTTCTTTTGCGTCGGCGGTTTCAAAGGTGCTTCCGCTATGCGCCGAGGCTATGGCGCGAGCGATTGGGTGCGACGAATTTTTTTCAACGGATGCGGCGTATTTTAAAATGTATTTTTCGTCTTCACCGCAATACGATTGAATATTTGTAACTTTAAGGCGACCGTAGGTGAGCGTTCCTGTTTTGTCAAAGGCAATTGCGTCAGCGGAGGCGAGAATATTTATATATTTTGAGCCTTTTATAAGTATTCCCGCTTTGCTTGTGGCACCTATTGCTCCGAAATATGATAGTGGTATGCTTATAACGAGCGCGCAAGGGCACGAGGCAATCATAAATGTAAGTGCTCTTATAATCGCATCTTTAATACCTATGCCGAAAATAGGTAGCGCCAATCCGAGAATAACAGCCGCTATGATAATTATCGGAGTATACACTTTGGCAAATTTTGTGATAAATTTTTCGGTGCTTGCTTTTTGATGAGTTGAGCTTAGAACATATTCCTTTATTTTTGCAGCGGTTGAGTTGCTGTAATCGGAAATTGCGGTACAAATTACCGATGAAGATAGGTTAATTGCACCGGCAAGTATCTCGTCGCCCTCACACATGTCCGAAGGTATGCTTTCGCCTGTTAAATTGGACATATCAAAAGACGAAGCTCCTTTAATGATTTTTGCATCAACACAAACCTTATCACCGGGTTTTATTAAAATCGTGTCGCCCGCTTTAATTGCGGTTGCATCTATTTTTTCGCCGAGTTCGTTATATGCGATGTCGTCGGTTAAGTCAATGAGATGTTCGATTTTTTTGCGTGATTTTCCCGAAACGTATTCTTCCGTAAGCTCTCCGATACCGAATAAAAACGATATCATAAAGCATTCGTTAAATTCTCCCAGGCAAATTGATGCAACAACGGCAACAAGAATTAAAGTACATTCATTAAATTTCAGTTTGAATATAGACTTTATTCCGCTTAAAAATATCTCATATCCGCAAAACAGTGTGGCGGCTACGGTTATTATCGGCGAAAATTTTCCGCAGGCAAAAGAGAGTAAAAACAGCACTGCCGATAGGACATATCTTATGATAGTCTTTTTTTCCAATTCGGAGTGTTCGTGCTCGTGGCATTCACAGCATCCGCAGTGGCTTTTTGCGTGATTACATGAACATTCCCGTGAATGTTCATGATTGTGCTTGTGTGTGTGGTTGTGTTCGTGATCGTGGTTGTGCATATTAATCCTCCTTGTCATCTTCACTTATGTGAACCAATCCTTCTCCGAAAATATGGAGAATGTGGCTGTCGTTCAGCGAATAAAATATTGATTTTCCTTCGCGTCGACAGGCGACTATGTTTATGTTTTTCAGATAACGCAGTTGGTGCGAAACCGCCGACTGCGACATTTGCGCAACGCTTGCTATATCGCAAACGCAAAGCTCATTTTGCGACAATGCCAGAATTATTCTCAAACGCCCCGGGTCGGAAAACGCTTTGAAAAATTCCGATAATTTTGCGAGTTTTTCATCGCTCGGCATAACTTTTACGATGTTTTCGATAATTTCGATTTCGTTGTGATTGTGGTTACATTCGGCTGTTCTCATCTGTTCACCTCATTTCATTGTATGAACATCTGCTCATGTGTTAAAATGATTTTATCATATGTGCGAGGTTTTGTCAACAGTTTTTATTGAAAATACTGTCGGAAAATGTTGCATTTTTTCGAAAATAATGTTATCATAACTATATTGGAGGTGTATGTTTGTGGAAAAATACAAATCCGGCTCGGCGTTTCTTACCGCCCACAGCACGGTTACATATTGTGTTATAGGAAAAAACAAGATAACAGCGCTTGACGAAAAGAGTGATGACATAGAAATTGTTCGAGAGAGCCTGCGCCTTGATCCCGAGCATTTGGTAACAAGAATTAAAATAACCAATACGTCTGATTTTATGATAAAACTTATCGATGCGTATCCTTTTATAACCGACGATGCACAATTCGGCAGTTCTGATGCGGTCGAATGGATTGTGTTAAACGGTTCGCGCCAGCTAAATGACGTGCCATGTGCTTGCGTTTTTGGAAATAGAGATTTATCTTTTGAAATTGCTGCAAATAGGCTTTCGCAAGAGGGTATGAT
>CAZSIY010000247.1:0-2345 GCA_964606825.1 uncultured Oscillospiraceae bacterium
ATCGTTGACTATGCCGTTGCAAACAAAGCCGACGGCGATATATTTTATTCGATAGGTGCTCACGAGGGGTATATATGCGAGGTCGGACTTGAAAATTATGAAATACGTTTTGAAAAAGCTGACGGCGCGCCCTATTGGTTTGAAACGCCCGAAGAGCCTGTAAATCAGTATCACTGTGGCGTGCTTGCGCTTAACAATACAATGTTTGAAGACGGCAAAACCGTTGTGTTCGAAAAGCCTGAAAGCTATTGGGTGGTTTTAAGAAACAAATTCAAAAATAGCGAAATCAAAGTTGAATTTAAAGATTTTGACAACTTGTTTATATGGTCTGCACCAAACAGCGAGTTTGTTTGCATAGAACCCTGGTGCGCTACGGCTGAAAAGGGAAGTACTCTGTCCGATATAAGCCAAAAACCCTATATTCACAAGTTGAAAAAGGGAAAAACCGACATTAAAAGACACGTTATAACTTTTATAAATTAGCATTAATCTCCTGTAAAAATTTGTGTTTTTACAGGAGATTTTATCAAAGCTTTTTCTCCAGGCACACCAATCCGATGTTTGGAATTCCGCAAAAGTCGCAGGCAACAATATCAACCTCGGCATAACCCAATTTTTTGTAGAGCGTTCTTGCGGGGAGATTTTTTTCGTTTGTGTCCATTCTCAAATATTTGCAATTGTTCTTTGCGGCAAAATCTTCATAAAATTTTACAAATCCTTTTCCGCAACCGCTGTTTGACTCTTTCGGGTCCACAACAAGGGTGTGGAGTACCATTATTTCGCTGCCGTATGCTTCGTATTGCCACGAAGCCTCGGAATATCCCGGCATTTGCTCTTGGTTGATTTTAGCTGAGGCGATTATTTTTCCGTCTTTTTCGCACACGTAAAGTTCGCCTTTTTCAAAAGCATCGCGAGCTGTACTTTTGGTGGGGTATATTCCTTTTATCCAGCCGGTAAACGGCGCTGTGTTTTCGTTATCCAATATGTTTTCATATATTTTTGCAACTTTTGCCACGTCTTCTTCTTTTGCAAGTCTGTACATTTTGTCCTCCATTTTATTGTTTCTTGATTTTGCGATATTCGGACGGGGTTTGACCGATTAAAGCCTTAAAGGTTTTGGAAAAATACGGAAAGTTTTCAAAACCGCAAAGTGCGCCGATGTTTTTTATATCTTCGTCGGATTTTGCGAGAAGTTTTTTTGCCCTGTTACACCTAAGAAGATTTATGTATTCTATGGGCGTACAGCCGACACAGGTTTTAAATTTTCTTAGAAAATAGTATTTGCTGAGCCCCGCTTCGGCGCAGAGTTCGTCAAGGGTGAGTTTTTCTGCGAAATGAGCCTTTATGTAGCCTATGGCAAGTTTTATTTCCTCACTGCCCGAAAACTTTTTAAGCAATGTTTCATCTTGCGTGGAGTAGTTTCTCGCCAAATACAAAAGCAGGTTCAAAACAGCCACTCTTATTCCGGTGTTTTTAAATTCTCCCTTATATTCAAATGACGATATTAAATTTTTAAAAAGCCTTTTTGCCTCGTCGTCTTTTATTACGGGGGTAAAATATATGCTTTCGGGGTTTATGTCGTTTGAAACGCAAAATTCATTGTCCGGAATAAGACAATAGAAATTTAGCTCGGTGCTTGAATATGCCGAGTGAATGAAATTTGAATTTACTATAAATATATCGCCTTCGTTTACGTCGTAAGTTCTGTTTCCGCTTATGTAACACCCGCTGCCGTTTGTTACGAAAAGTATTTCAAGGTTCGGGTGCCAGTGAAGATACGACGGAAGATCCGCGTCTTTGTAGCGCCTGTTGAAATGGAAAATAAACGGCAGTTCTTTGTCGCTCATTACGTGAAATTCAAAACGATTTTTATTGTGCATTACATCACCCCTCAGAGCAATATTGTGATAATTTAAAGCAATATGCATGATTGACTTTGCCTTTTGTTTATTATACAATAGAACAAAAGAAAAATCAATAGAAGGAGAGAATGAAAATGAAATTTCCGATAGGAGCAATGGTTGAATCTTTTGCAACAGATTTTAAAATCGCCATTGAAAAAGCGGCATCACTCGGCGTTCAAGGCTTGCAAATGTATTGTACTCAAGGTGAGCACGCGCCTGAGAATATGAGCGAGGCGAAAATTGCCGAGGTTTTGGATATTGTAAAATCAAACGGACTTAAGTTTTCCGCAATTTGCGGCGATTTGGGCCAAGGTTTTTCGGACGTTGAGAAAAACAAGGTAAACATCGAAAAATCAAAACGCATAATGGAGCTTGCAAAGCGACTCGAGTGCAATATTGTTACAACACATATCGGAGTTGTGCCTGAAGATAAGAGTGTAC
>CAZSIY010000248.1:0-2335 GCA_964606825.1 uncultured Oscillospiraceae bacterium
CAATAGGTTCACTATCCGGCGATATGATAATTTCATCAAATGACAAAAGCGAGGTAAGTCTTAATTTTTTTGGTGTTTTGCCTGTAAAAACCGTAAGTGTAAACACCGTGCAAGCGCCCGCTGTAAGGGTTTCGGGCGAATGTATCGGGGTGAAACTTTTTTGCGGCGGGCTTGTAACCGTGGGAGTAACGGAATTTGAAAGCGAGAGCGGCGAAATGGTTTCTCCCGCGCGTGATTGCGGCCTCAGAGCCGGTGATATTATTAAAAAAGCGGACGGCGTTGCCGTAACATCGGTTGCGCAATTTGCCGAAATTTTGGTGAGCGGTGACGGCGAGCGTTTCCTTACAGTGGAACGAAAGGGAAGGGAGCTTGTTTTCAAAATTTTGCCTGTAAAAGACACGTCGGGGTGCAAAAAAATCGGCGCTTGGGTGCGTGATTCCGTTGCGGGTATAGGCACTATGACCTTTTTTGACGAAAAAGGAGAAAAATTTGCCTCCCTCGGCCACGGCATAACCGATGCCGACACCGACGTTTTAATTCCGCTTCGCGGCGGAAGCGTGTATTCGGCAAATATTTTGGGTGTAAACAGGGGAGAAAAAGGTGTTCCCGGCGAGATAATCGGCGCTGTAAACGAAAGCCGATATTTGGGGAAATGCTCAAAAAATCTCGAAATCGGCATTTACGGCGAGCTTGAAAACGCCATAAACGGAAAACTTATCTCGGCCGCGCCGTCGTCGGAAATTAAAAAGGGCGATGCTAAAATTATTTGCACCACGGACTCTTTGGGACCAAAAGAATACAGTGTGAAAATTATAGGAATAAATCGAATGTCGGGCAAGGGAAAATCGATGATACTCCGCATTACTGACCGCGAGCTTCTGAAAAAAACAGGCGGCATTGTGCAGGGAATGAGCGGATCGCCGATTATCCAAAACGGTAAAATAATAGGTGCGGTGACCCACGTTTTCGTAAACGACCCCACAAAAGGCTACGGGATTTTTGTTGAAAATATGTTGGCGGAAGCGGAGCGATAAAAATAATAAGCAAAAGAAACATTCACTGTTTTAAGTGAGTGTTTTTTTGATGTTTCGGACAAAAAACAAGAGATATCAACTTTGCGAGAAAATAATTCAACCAAAAAGGTTGGTAAGGCGGATTTTATATGCTATAATAATATTGTGATTTGAAAAATCATGATTAGGAGGTTTTAAAAATGATTACGGCTTTTGGAAAATTTTTGCGTATTTTTAGAATGGATAACGGGGAAATTTTAAAAACTATGGCTGAAAAGTTAAATGTCACATCTTCTTTTCTTTCGGCAGTAGAGAATGGTAAGAAAAAAATTCCGGCAGATTGGACAGAAAAAATCATCAATTTGTATGCTTTGCCAGATGAAAAAATTATTGAATTGCAAAATTCTGTAAGTGAAACAAATGAATGTGTAGAAATCGGATTGGCAAATCTTAATTTCAGACAAAAAGAACTGGCATTTTAATTTGCTCGCAAATTAAATGGATTTATGGTTTTTTGGACACTATCATCTGGATATGAAGTTTGAGGATAAATATATCGCAACATTTAACTCAATTTACGAAATATGAAATCACAGGTAGTATGTGATGTGACCCCCAAAAGTCTAACTTTTTGGTGTCACATCAAAAGACAATGACTGCTTTTGCTTTATTAACTGACCGATTTTAAGCGGATTACACTTTTATTACTCCTTTGCGCTCAAGAAACGGCGTATCTCCGTCATGATTTGTAATAATATAATCCACGTCATCGGTTGCGATGAGATTATACGGTGCGGAAACATTGAATTTTGTTTTGTCGCACAAAAACACGGACTTTTCGCTTTGCGAAATAACCACGTTGCGAAGCCGATTTTCGGGAAGTGAGGTGTCTACAATAATACCGTTTGTATTTATGCCGTAACAGGAGAAAAAGCAAATATCAATGTTAAATTTTCGAATAAAATCTTCTGCAAAACTTCCGGCATATGACATGGAATTTTCTATCAATTCGCCGCAAGTCGAATAGGTTTTAATACCTTTTTTTATCAGAATTAAAGAGATGGGTATACCGTTTGTTATTACGGTGATATTCTTATTCGGTGATATAAATTCTGCAAGTTGCATAACCGTTGTAGAGCCGTCTAAAAAAATTATGGTGTCATTTTTTATTAATTTTGACGCCGCTTCGCACAACTGTTTTTTCTCCGTGTGATTAACGGTTTCTCTGAACCTCAACGGTATAACGGTGCGTTCGTCATTAATTTTTCTCGCCCCGCCGTGGTTCCTTACGATTTGTTTTGTTTTTTCAAGATATGCAAGGT
>CAZSIY010000249.1:0-2329 GCA_964606825.1 uncultured Oscillospiraceae bacterium
CCTCATCAGTCACTTCGTGACAGCTTTCCCTCAAGGGGAAGCCTTTGGTCAGCCACATTAACAAATATTAAAAGGAGCCGCAACAAATGCTAATGCTGCGACTCCTAAAATTACATATTTGCATGCAGCTTTTCAGCCGCATTTTTTATTCTTTCTTCGGTCGGGGCAGAAATGCCGTCCAACCTATATTTAATATTTAAGTTGTCCCACTTAAACTTTCCAAGCGTGTGATATGGAAGAATTTCCACCTTTTCAACATTTGAAAGTGTCTTTATAAAATCGCCGAGTTTTTCGAGGTCTTCGTCAAAATCGGTATTTTGGGGCACGAGCACATGTCTTATCCAAGCAGGCTTACCTATTTCAGACAAAAACTGCGCCATCTCCAAGATGTTGTTATTTTCAAATCCGGTAAGTTCCTTATGGCGAGCGGGATTTATTTCCTTGATATCAAGCAAAACCAAATCCGTATATTCCATAAGCTCTTTAAACTTTCCGAAGAAAGGTTCTTCCTTTGTAAACGGATTGCCCGCAGTGTCTATTACGGTATGAATTCCGGCATTTTTCGCCTTTTTGAGCAGTTCAATCAAAAAATCAATCTGCAAGAGCGGTTCTCCCCCGCTCACCGTTATGCCGCCGCCGTTTTTTTGGTACGCTTTGTATCTTAACGCGCGCTCTACAAGTTCATCTGCCGACATCTCTTCGCCTTTGCCCATCTCCCATGTATCGGGATTGTGGCAATAGGCACAGCGCATGCGGCACCCCTGCAGAAACACTACAAAGCGAACGCCGGGGCCGTCTGCCGCGCCAAAACTTTCAAGAGAATGTATATATCCGTTCATATTAATTAAAGTGACGTATGGCAGGTTCTCGCAATAACGTCGAGCTGCTGTTCACGAGTAAGGTCGATGAATTTAACAGCATAACCTGATACACGAATTGTGAAGTTTGCATACTCTTCTTTTTCCGGATGCTCCATAGCATCGATAAGTTTTTCTTTACCGAAGATATTAACGTTGAGGTGGTGAGCACCCTGGTCAAAGTAACCATCAAGAACGTTTACAAGATTTGTAACCTGCTCGTTCTCATTGTGGCCGAGAGCATCGGGATTGATTGTTTGAGTATTGGAAATTCCGTCGAGTGCATACTCATAAGGCAACTTAGCAACGGAGTTGAGCGATGCAAGAAGACCGTTCTTCTCTGCGCCATAAGCCGGGTTTGCTCCGGGAGAAAGCGGCTCTCCGCCTTTTCTTCCGTCCGGAAGTGCTGCGGTAGCTTTTCCGTATACAACGTTTGACGTAATTGTCAAAATTGAAGTTGTAGGCTCGGAATTTCTGTATGTGTGGCATTTTTCAATTTTGCCCATGAATGTTTTAAGCAAGTTAACCGCAATTTCGTCGGCACGGTCATCATCGTTACCGTAGCGTGGGAAATCTCCCTCAGTTTCGAAATCGCAAGCGATGCCGTCTTCATCACGAATAACTTTAACTTTTGCATATTTAATAGCTGAAAGTGAGTCTACAACGTGGGAGAAACCTGCAATACCGGTAGCAAATGTTCTGCGAACGTCTGTATCGATAAGCGCCATTTCGGCAGCTTCATAGTAATATTTATCGTGCATGTAGTGGATAACGTTGAGTGTACGAACGTATACTTTAGCAAGCCACTCCATCATTTTGTCATACTTTTCGATAACTTCGTCATAATCGAGATATTCGGAAGTGATAGGTCTGTACGCGGGGCCTACCTGCATTTTTGTTTTAGCGTCTACACCGCCGTTTATAGCATAGAGTAAGCATTTTGCAAGGTTTGCTCTTGCGCCGAAGAACTGCATTTCCTTACCTGTTTGTGTAGCGGATACGCAACAGCAGATAGCATAGTCGTCACCCCATACCGGACGCATTACATCATCGTTTTCATACTGAATGGAGCTTGTACGTACAGAAATTGCCGATGCATAACGTTTGAACGCCTCGGGGAGCTTTGAAGAATACAAAACTGTGAGGTTAGGCTCGGGAGACGGTCCCATGTTCTCCAATGTATGGAGGAAACGGAAGTCGTTCTTTGTAACCATAGATCTTCCGTCAACAGCTTTACCGCCGACATTAACGGTAGCCCAAACGGGATCACCGGAGAAGAGCTCGTTGTATGAAGGAATACGAGCAAATTTAACCATACGAAGTTTCAATACCAAGTGGTCGATAAGCTCCTGAGCTTCTTTTTCGGTAAGTGTTCCGTTTTCGATGTCACGCTGAATATAGATATCGAGGAATGTAGAAATTCTACCAACGCTCATTGCGGCGCCGTTTTGTGTTTTGATAGCTGCGAGATA
>CAZSIY010000250.1:0-2326 GCA_964606825.1 uncultured Oscillospiraceae bacterium
AGTATATAATATACGGGCAGTGCCAATTCAAACTGGTCTATCTCAATCGGAACAATTTCCGCTCCCATGCTTTCATATACTTTAACGGCATTGTTTATGGCATCGTTTATTTCGGGATTTAACCCTTCGAAAAGATTTTTCAATATACCTATTTTCATTCCGGAAATATCGCCGTTCAGCGTATCGAAAGTGGATTTTCTTTCGTAATCACAGCATGTTGCATCTTTTTCGTCGTATTTTGAAATCGTATCAAAAACAATCGAAACATCTTCAACGGAATTTGCTATAACGCCAATCTGGTCAAGGCTGGAGGCATATGCAATAAGTCCCCATCTCGAAACCGCTCCGTAAGTAGGTTTAAGACCAACTGTGCCGCAGAAACTCGACGGCTGACGTATACTACCTCCCGTATCGCTTCCGAGTGCAAAAACAGCCATGTCGGCCGCAACGGCAGATGCACCGCCGCCCGAAGAACCTCCCGGAACATGTTCGGGATTATACGGATTTTTCGTTGCTCCGTAATATGAATTTTCGCACGTTGAACCCATACCGAACTCGTCCATGTTTGTTTTTCCCAAAAGCACAGAACCGTTGTTCAGCACCTGTTCCGTTGCAAATGCATTATACACCGGTTTGTAGTTGCTTAATATTTTTGATGCACAGCTTGTGAGTATGCCTTTTGTGGAAATATTATCTTTAATTGTCATCGGTATTCCGGCAAGCATGGGTATTTCCTTGCCGTCCGCAATCATCTCATCAATTTTTTTTGCCTGTGCAATCGCTTCGTCTTTTGTTACGGTTACGTATGCGTTGAGTGTGCCGTCATGTTTTTCAATTGCATCGAAATATTTTTCGGCAAGTTCAACCGCCGTGATTTCACGGTTCACAAGCATATTATGCAATTTTATAATTTTACCCTGCATTATATATTCCTCCTTGGGAGCAGAAAATAATTGCCGTCCCTTGTGGGAGCATTTTTTAATATATCTTCATTATCGTATGATTCTTTCACTTCGTCTTTGCGCAGTTCCGGCGAAGTTCCGTCCGCAAGAACGTCCGTGAAATCGCATTTTCCTTTGCTTATCATATCCGCAAAAGAAATTATGCTCTGCATTTCGGCAGTTAATTTATCTATAACTTCATCCGATAAGTTAAGCTTAGAAAGCTTAGCCAGTTTTATAACTTCTTCTCTTTCAACCAACGTTCTCTCTCCTATCTGATTTTTATATGAACCTCACGCAGCTGCTGTTCGGTTACGAAATTCGGTGCGCCGAGCATTAAATCCTGTGCTGAACCGTTCATTGGGAAAGCTATAACTTCTCTTATGCTTTCTTCGTTTGTGAGCAGCATTATAATTCTGTCGATTCCCGGTGCCATACCTGCATGAGGCGGTGCACCGTAGTGGAATGCATTATAAAGAGCCGTGAATTTTTCTTTTATGTCTTCTTCGGTATATCCGGCAATTTCAAAGGCTTTAACCATAATTTCCGGGTTGTGGTTTCTAACCGCACCGGACGAAAGTTCAACGCCGTTTACAACTATATCATACTGATATGCAAGTATATCGAGCGGGTCTTTGTTCAAGAGTGCATCCATTCCGCCTTGCGGCATCGAGAACGGATTATGTGTGAATATTATGTTGCCTGTTTCTTCATCTCTTTCATACATCGGGAAATCAACGATGAAACAGAATTTGAATTTGCTTTCGTCAATAAGTCCGCAACGGCGGCCGAGTTCTGTTCTTATTTGACCTGCCATTTTTTCAACAAGCTTCGGTGCATCGCATATGAAATAAAGCACGTCGCCCGGTTTTATTTCGGAAAGGTTTATAAGGTTTGTTTTTTCTTCGTCCGGCAGGAATTTCGCAATAGGCCCTGCAAGGCTCATATCTTCGCCAACTTTAACATATCCCAAACCTTTCATGCCGACTTCTTCCACAGCGAATTTTTCCATTGTTTCAAAAAATTTCTTGGAGTTTTTCGCACCTTCGGGAAGTCTTATCGCACGAACAATTTTATTTTTAAACGGAGCAAAATCGCATCTTGCGAATATTTCCGATACATCTATTATAACAAGCGGATTTCTGAGATCCGGTTTATCCGTGCCGTATTTAAGCATAGCTTCTTTATACGGAATTTTAACAAACGGAGGCTTGTCAACTTCAAGATTTGAAAATTCCGTGAATGTTTTGTATAAAACATCTTCCGCAACGGCAAAAATATCTTCCTGCGAAGCAAAAGCCATTTCAAAATCAAGCTGATAAAACTCGCCCGGAGAACGGTCCGCACGGGCATCTTCATCACGGAAACACGGTGCAACCTGGAAA
>CAZSIY010000251.1:0-2302 GCA_964606825.1 uncultured Oscillospiraceae bacterium
TTGTAACGCATCGCATAGTGAGCTTTACAAATAAGCTCTCCGAAATGAGCGAGGGTAACCTCACAGAGAAATTGGAAATAAAGCAAAATGACGAAATTTCAAAACTCGGTGAAGCATTTAACAATTTGAGCGAAAAAATATCTGTTTTGGAAAAACAGCGTACCGAGTTTGTTTCAAATGCCTCTCACGAGCTTAAAACGCCGCTCAGCTCCATAAAACTTATGGCAGACTCTATAATTCAAACACCTGAGATAGAAATGGATTATGTGCGCGAATTTTTAAGCGATATGAACGAAGAAGTGGAGCGTTTAAACCGCATAGTAAATAAACTTCTTTACATTACAAAATTGGACACACTTCCCGAAAATATGTCGGGGAGCCTGGAGCTTATAAATTTAAAAGACGTTGTGGACGGCATAAACAAAAACCTTATGCCCATTGCCGAAATGGAAAATAAACAGCTTGCTCTAAACGCCGAAGAAGATATTCTTTTAATGGCGAATAAAGATATACTTTGGCAGGCAATATATAATATTGTGGATAACGCTTTAAAATATACCAGAGAGTACGGCACAGTTACCGTGGAGCTTAAAAAGGAGAAAAAGCGCGCCGTGATTTCCGTTGAAGATAACGGCGTAGGCATTGCCCCGGGAGATATAGAGCGAATATTCGACAGATTTTATCGCGTGGATAAAGCCAGAAGCCGCGCCACAGGCGGCACAGGCCTCGGACTTTCAATAGCACAGTCGGCAATAGAGTTTCATAATGGCACTATCGCCGTAGAAAGCGAACTTAACGTGGGCAGTAAATTCACAATATCCATTCCGCTTGTGGATTGGCTTTGATATGAAAAATATAAAATACAATCTCATTTTCAATCATTTCAAATGAGGCGAAGCAAAGCCTTCCCCTTGAGGGTAAGGTGGGTTGCGCAGCAACTCGGATGAGGTGGAAACAAAAAATTCTTATCCCCTCAGTCAGCTAACGTTGACAGCTCCCCTTACAATAAGCGGAGCCTCACGGCACCGAAAGTGCAGACCTCATTGGTATATTTTTCGGCACCATAAGAAAACCTTATACAATGCGATAAAAGCGCATTTGCATAAGGCTCCCTTGTGTAAATGGGCGCTGATTGCCGGTGGCAATCGTTTAGCGCCTAATCGAGGCGAGAGCCGAGAACGGTCACTAAGTGACTGAGGGATTGTTCCCCTTTTCATTGCTAACACTTGAGCATAAGGCTCCCCTTATGGTAAGGGGAGCTGTAGGCAGAGCCGACTGAGGGGATAAGACCTTAACCCCATACCCCACAAATCCAATAGGAGACCAACACTATGAAAAGAACACTTTGCATCATCTTATCAACATTAATGCTCTTTTGCACATCGTGCACAAATCAAAAAAGCACCGCACCCGAAACTTCAAAAACCGAGCAATTGTCACCTAAAAAAGACACCGAAAAAAAGAGCGAAAAAACAATTTCCCTCTACTTTGCTGACAGCCTTGCAACATCGCTTGTAAAAGAAGAACGAAAAATCTCCGCCGATGAGTATTCTTCCCTTGAAGAAGCCGTTGTTTGCGAGCTTATAAAAGGCAGTGAAAAAGAAGAGAGAGTTTCTTTAATGCCCGACGGCACGCGTCTTTTGGGCGTTTCTGCAGAAGATGACGTTTGCACTGTAAACTTAAGCTCCGAATTTATAGATAATTCCGCCGGAGGCACCGCATTTGAAACTTTGAGCGTGTATTCCGTGGTAAATTCGCTTTGCGAGCTTGAAAATGTGGAAAAAGTTAAATTTTTAATAGACGGAAACAGTGTTGAAGTGTATGGCAATTTTATATTCGACGAGCCTTTTGAACCACAGGAGTAGAATTATGCAAAAAAATTCTTTGCCGATAGGCGTAATAGACTCGGGCGTTGGCGGCGTGAGCGTTTTAAGACAGCTTGTTGCCATTCTTCCCGAGGAAAAGTACATATATTTTGCCGATTGCGCAAATTCGCCCTACGGCACAAAAACCCATGAAGAGATTTTCAGTCTTGTAAACAGTGCCGTGGATATGCTCATAAAGCGCGGCATAAAGGCGCTTGTAGTGGCATGCAACACGGCAACGAGCGTTTGCATAGACGATTTGAGAACAAAATATCCCGATATGCCCATAGTAGGCATAGAACCCGCGCTCAAACCCGCCGTAAATGCAATGCCAAACCCGAAAGTAGTGGTTATGGCAACGCCGCTTACCCTTAAAGAAAAAAAGTTTGCTGCACTTTGCGCGCATTATTCAAAAGAGGCAAATATAGTTTCTCTCC
>CAZSIY010000252.1:0-2293 GCA_964606825.1 uncultured Oscillospiraceae bacterium
CTAAGGGATTTATAACATCCGAAAACGCCGAAAGTATCCGCATTTCCCGAACATATTTTAACATCGCAAAGAGGCATTTCAAAAGTTCTTTCCTCGGTTCTTCCGAGAGTTGCAACGCTTACCGCTCCGTTGGGATTTTTAGCGCATACCACAAAAGGTTTTTTGTCACCCAAAACCTGCGGCAACGGCATGTTGCGGCTTATCGCGGAAGTCGCGGTGCTTTGTATTACGGTTTTATTCTCATTGTTTTCAGTTAATATGGGAAGCCACCAGCGCTCCAATTCTTCATCGATATTTTCAAGTTGCCAAAAATCGGTAAATTTTTCATCACTGTAATATGTATTTTCGCCGTTTGCGCCAAAAGCCGGAGCAATTCTGTGCCAACGAACGGCTCTTGTAACCTCATTTGCACGCGTCTTTACGTTTCTGTGGCACTCGGGGAAAGACATATCGGCTTTGCCGTTCGGAAAAACACCTGCATATTCGTGGCGCATGATGCCTATCGAACACCCCAAAGCCGCGCCGACATACGCCTCATCTTCACAATTAACAATGCCCGCATACCCGTTTTCTGCGGTGTATTTAAGAGTATTTTCGAGTTTTTCCATTGTCATGGGAATAGAGAGAATTTCAGGCACATCGTATGTTCTGAAAGTATCGCTGTACGGTATCACATCTGTAAGTATTGCGTTTTCTATGATTACGTCCGGCGCTACTTCTTTTGCCCAGTTTACAAGCTGTTTTCTAAACTCTATATCTCTGTCTTTCATACCCCAATCCACTTTCCAGTAGTTAAGACCTGCGTTTTGCGACCAAACAAGGCGCTCTTTCCAATATTCCTCAACTGATTTTCCCTCGGAAAACAAAGGCGACTCCTGGGCACAAACCCAACCACCGAGACCTTTCCAACCGCGTTTTTTAATTTCTTCGCTAAGATTCTTCAATGACTTCTCAGGGGCATTTTCATCTACATATGAGGGAAATTTTTCTTTATTTAAAACCAAACTGCCGTAATATTCTTGGTAATCGTTTAAAGGAACATCCCAGCTGTCATCCATAACTATAAACAAATCACTGCGAGCATCTTCATAGAAATTTGCCCAACCGTAAGGCTTGTTTTCGTTAAAAAGCGAATTTTCGGTTATGCATGCACGCTGCCCCTCGGGTTTTCCGTCACTTGTGGCGTAAAGCTGTGTTTGCCATGTGCAATAGTAGTCAGGGCTGGTATTTGTATGATTGGGAACAAGGTTTTCGTTTAATTTTTTCATTTCTTCCTCCGTAGTCTATTTAATTCATAATTTATAATAACATTTTGAAATGTTATTCCGAAAGAGTTCCCCTTTAAGGGGAAGGCTTTTTTGTCCATAACAACCGCAAGGCAACATATCGAGTGCTTTTGGCACATATCGAGTCGAATGCCATATCGAAAATCTCGCAAGAGATTTATATTGATGAATTTCATTGTTTTGCAAATAAATTTATTATAACCCCAATACCGACCAATGTCAAGTTTACAATTTGTCAACCGCCCCATTAAATTTCAACGGAAGTTTTTCTGTAATCGCGAGGTGTTTTACCCATGAATTTTTTAAACACTTTTCTGAAATATGCCGAGGAAGCAAAGCCGGTGGCGGCGCTTATTTCTTCAATTGTTTTATCGCGCAAACCTATCAAAAGAAGTGCCGCGTGTTCTGCCCTTAATTTCATTCTATACTCTATGGGCGACATTCCCACGTTTTTCTTAAAACACGAATAAAAATGCGACTCGCTCATATGACAAATTTCCGAAAGAGTTTTAACTTCAAAATCGCTGTCGAAATTTAATTCTATATATTCCATTGCTTTTTCGATACGCTTATCGGCGATTTTTTTGTCGCTGTATTTGAGTTTTTCCAAAACACGGCTCATAACATCGTAAAAACAGGCAAGTGCGCAAAGCCGCTCAAAATCTTCACCGTCGCAACAATTTAGCGATTTTGAAAACAAAATTTTCAATTCGTCGAAATTATCGAGTTTTACTTTTTGAATGTTTATTTTTGCATTACGCAAAAGCGTATTTCCCACTTTGAAAGAAAAATGCATACTTATATATGCTATTTTATCCCCTTTCCAACGCGACACATAGCTTGAAGTTATCGGCACAAAGATAATGTCTCCCGGATCAATTTCCGTTTTTTCTCCGCTGGACTCAAAAACTGCATTCCCCTCCAAAAGAAGACCCATGCAGTAATGCGGACGCGGACAATCCGAAAAATCGCACACATGGGAGTTTTTGTATTCATACCTATTAACC
>CAZSIY010000253.1:0-2277 GCA_964606825.1 uncultured Oscillospiraceae bacterium
CGTTCGGTATCATTTTCCAGCCCTTGTTATCGTTATCCAATGCGTTGTGATTTTCATTGTTGCAATATTCCACAATCGCCAAAAAAGCATTTTCAAAATACGGCAAATCCTGCCCGTAATATTTGATAAAGCGGCTTATCGTATCGCCGATATATTTACTTGTTCTGTACTTACAGCTCGGAAGAAGTGTGTTTAGGGTAATGTGCAGCCAGCCGTTGTTCGTAACTTCAACATTACCCGTAATATCCCGAATTGTTTTAGTTGGTAAATAATTTTCGCCGACAGCTCCTGTTGTTTTAAATTCGTCAAGCACGGCTCTTGATTTTACGCACAAATTTTCAATCTCGCAAAGATAATCGTCAATCTTTTTCTCAATTACTGCCTGCGATTCGCTTTTCGACATCAAAAGCCTTGACAAACTCTGCATAACCTTTACGGTATCGGCTTGCAAATCACTTAAAGTTTTCTTTAAATCGTTCATTTTCCGTCTCCTTTCGGGTATGAAAAAAGCCCGCTGATTTTTTCATCAACAGGCTTAAATCAATACTTGTTATTTGTTATTTGACGTGTTTGTTAAATTTTGTGATGTTTCCTCATATTGAGGTTTCAATGTTTCATATTCCTTTTTAAATGCTTCATCTTGCATAAGGATTTTTTTGATTTCAGATGAATCAACCCCTGCATTGTTCATTTATAGCACCAACTTCCATAATTTAGTTACATTTAAATTTTATCATATATTACAATTTACCACAAGTCTTTTGAACAATTATTTTTTCTCTTTTCCAAATCGCTTCTCTTTGTTGTAATCAAATCATACATCAACGGCGATGCCTTTATATCCACGCAAACCTTGTTTTTATTTGCACAAAGGAGAGCCTCGCCTCTGCCGGAGCGTATAATCTGCATTGTTTCTTCATCGGACAACGACAAATGCTTCTGCACCGTAAAGGCTTCGTCCTCTTCAAGATGAAGAACGATTTTAAAGCTCGAAAGGTTTAGAATTTCTTTGCCGAATTTACCGTCGTCACTTGAAAAGCAACCCGACAAATCCTGTGTTGCCTGAATTGCACTACCGCCAAAACCACGAATAAGACGAAAGATTTCCTGCACATAAGCACTTGCAAGCCTGTTTGAACCCGAACCGATTAAAGTCCACAGTTCATCAAGAAATATAACCTTTTTCTGAATACGGCTCTCTTTCGCTTTATCCCATACTAAGTCAAGAGCCATAAACATTCCGAGCGGCTTTAAGTTTTCCGTCATTTCGGTCATATCAAGCACGATGTATTTGTTATTGAGGTCAACATTCGTTTCTCTGCCGAAGGACGCAAGCGAACCCGTAGCAAATTTTTCTATCATAAAAGCAAGCTTTTTTGTATCTTCTTTAGATAACAATTCCTCATACAAATCCTTTAATGTCGGCATTTTCTTAAAATTTCCGTTTTCGGCAAACAGAGATTTATTATCAAAATTGATACCGAATTTCTCATAAGTCCTGATAACCGCACTATCCAAAAGGTTTAATTCGTCCTGTTTAATATCGTTCTTAATCAGCGTAAAGAATATCATCAAATTCTGGAGCTTTTCCGCCAAAATAGAATCGTCTCTCGTATCTTCTTTGATTTCGTGGTCGGTCGATAGAGAGGTTTTTCGTATTTCCATAATATTGATACAATCCTTTGAAGACGGTGCGATTTTCACATACTTACCGCCGATTGCCTCGCAGGCGTCAACATATTCGTGTCCCTTAACCGGTGCGATGATAAACACCTGAGTCCCTTGCATACGGAAACGAAGTGCCATATTTTGCAGAAGAAATGTTTTACCTGCACCCGTTGTGCCGTAGATACAGCCGTTTGCGTTTGCGTATTTGTCGCTGTCGAATATATCCAAAATTGCAACGCTTCGGTTATATTTATTCAGTCCCAAAAATATTCCGCCCTCGTCATAGATTTCAAAGGACGAAAACGGAAACGCCGCCGCAAGCGAATCTGTCAGTACATTCCTCCTTGATTTTCGCTCAATATCGCAATCCAACGAAAGTGTGGGAAGTGAGGACAAAAAGCATTGCTCGTGCTTGTAGTCGGCACGCTTTGCCACCATACTCATTGAACTGCACAATGTCATAACATCGGCTATCCGCTGTTCCAATTCCTCCTCGTCAAATGCCGTAACCTCAATTACGGTTGACATATAGTAAAAGTCCTGTGCGGCTCGGTTCATACCCTCTTTTAAGTAATATCCGCTTGAGATTGCGTCGTCCAATTCTTCAAA
>CAZSIY010000254.1:0-2271 GCA_964606825.1 uncultured Oscillospiraceae bacterium
GTAAGAGAAAATGCGAATTTTATCGTTTTGTGCCACATCAACCATTTTAGGTGTTAAGATACATGCGGCGCAGTCGAGAGTGGGGAAGGTTTTGTCGAGCTGAGCCATTTTTCCGCCGATTGTAGGCTTTGTTTCCACAATGTCTACCGGAAATCCCGCATCTGCGATATCGAGAGCTGTTTGTATTCCGGCGATACCACCGCCGATAACCAAAGCGCGCTTAGTAACAGGGCTTTCACCCGGTGTGAGAGGCGCATTGAGATTAACTTTTGCAACGGCAGCTTTTGCCAATATTATAGCTTTTTCGGTACCTATGGGCATTTCTTTGTGAACCCAAGAGCACTGCTCGCGTATATTAGCAATTTCCACCATATAGGGGTTGAGTCCTGCGGCAGCGGCGGTTTTTCTGAATGTCGCCTCGTGCATACGCGGCGAGCAAGAACATACCACGATACCAGTGAGATTGTTTTCTTTTACTGCATCAATTATCATGTTTTGTCCGGCTTGCGAACACATGTATTGATAATCGGTGGAGAAAACAACACCCGGTTCATTTTTCAAAGCCTGCGCAACTGCTTTTACGTCGATTGTTCCAGCGATGTTTGTGCCGCAGTGGCAGACAAAAACTCCAATTCTTTGCATGGATTGTTTCTCCTTTCTACTTTGAATACTTGCGCATAGCGCTCATGAGCGCCTGCTGGGGAATGTCGTCATCGATTTTTGACGGAATGTCGTTTGCCGTGAGGTGGTTTTCACCTTTTTGGCGAATTACCGCAAGTCTTACGGCTTCCACAAGTTTTGCCGGCTCTACGCCTCTGGGGCAGCGGTCTACGCATGCAAAGCAAGATAGGCACTTGTATATGGATTTTGAATTCATAAGCGCTTCAATGTCGCCGTTTTCAACCATGTATACAAACTGGTGGGGATGGTATTCCATCTCGTCATACGACGGACATGTGCCCGAACATTTTCCGCAACGCATACATTTTTTCGGGTTTACGCCGCTTGTGCGAATCACCTGTTCTTTTAAACGTTCGTCCATTATTTGTCCGCCTCCTTAATTCCGAGAGCCTCTGCGAGAAGCTCGGTAAAGTATACAACGGGGATATCGCTGTTTGAACTTTCGAGATTATATTTGCAAAGCGGGCATGCGGTAACTATCATCTCCGCGCCGCCTTTTACCGCGCTTTCGCTTACCATGTGAGCCTTTTTGTTTGCAAATTTTTTGTCTTCAAGTGTTACATATCCTCCGCAACATTCGTTTCTCATGGGGTAGATAACGGGTTCTGCGCCGAGTGCGCGAATGAAATCTTCCATTATTGTGGGATTTTCGGCATCGTCAAATTGCATAACCTTGCCGGGTCTTAAAAGAAGGCAACCGTAGTATGCCGCGATTTTTTTGCCCGTGAGAGGGTTTACAACTGCTTTTTTGATGTTTTCAAATCTGATTTTGTCGCGAAGAAGTTCAAGATAGTGAATAACTTCGGTTTCACCGTAGTAGGGAGCCGAGGGTTCTTTATCCTGCGCCATGTAGAGATTTACTTTCGAAGCAAATTCTTCGTCGTTTTTCATGGCGTTGTTTGTTTGCTTTATTACATTATGACAGGCCGAGCATACCGTAACCAAAGGTTGGGAATTATCCCTTGCCGCCACAAGCGCGCGAACGCTCGACAGTTTTGAAGCGACTTCGTTTTTAGCGCTTACAAAAACGCCGCCGCAACACTGCCAGTTTTCGATTTCGCAAAGCTCCGCGCCGAGAACTTTTGCACATTCTCTTGCGTAGCGGTCAAGTTCCTTTGCCTTTGTTCGGAGAGTACAGCCGGGAAAATAACTGACTTTCATATCTTACCTCCGTAATATATTTTGGTGTTATACCATTTGTTCGGGGTGGAATACCTCGTCAAATTTTTCTTCAGTGAGGAAACCGAGCTGAACGCATGCTTCCTTTAATGAAATGTTGTCCTTATAGGCTTTTTTTGCGGTTTTAGCCGCGTTTTCGTAGCCGATGTAGGGGTTTAATGCTGTAACGAGCATAAGAGAATTGTGAAGATTGTGATACATTTTCTCTTTGTTTGCGGTAATACCTGCGGCGCAGTTGTTATTGAACGAAACAATTGCTTCGGCAAGAAGTCTTGTGGACTGAAGGAAATTGTATGCGGCAACGGGCATGAACACGTTGAGCTCAAAGTTACCCTGAGATGCTGCCATTCCAACCGCAACGTCGTTACCCATTACCTGAACGGCAACCATGGTAACAGCCTCACACTGGGT
>CAZSIY010000255.1:0-2268 GCA_964606825.1 uncultured Oscillospiraceae bacterium
CGATAACAGTTTATCATAGTGTATGTTAATTCCGAAAGTATTACTATGTTAATTGTAGGTTAATTGGCAAAAAACAAAGTGCAATGCCAAAATTGAACATTGCACTTAGCTTTTTATGAAATTATTCTATCGTTTCAGCATCGCACATCGGCGTAATGTCATCTGAATTGTTCCAAACAAATACTTTTGCGCTTGTGTATGTTTTGTCGGTTGTAAAAGTTATGTCGTTGCCGCCGGATTTTGCGAATTTTGCTTCGACAAACTCTTTTCCGTTGTATAGAGCAAGCGTGATTGTGTTGCCGTTTGCTATGTTTATGGGTTTTATTGTAAATAGTTTGCCGTTAGAAAAAGCGGTGGTTTTGGTTCCTTCGAATTTAACAATTTTACCACGCTTTTGAGAAAAATCAGAGTTGTAATATGCGAGGATATAAAACAGGTGAGAGATTATTTCAGCGGTCTTATTTCGGAAAACGACACAATGGAAGTGGTTGCCGAAGCTCAAACCGGCGCCGAAATAGTAAGCATCGCCAAATAATTGCGCCCTGGCGTTATCCTTATGGACATGAAAATGGAGATTGAGAGAGCCGGAAGTGACGCGACCCAAAAAATAATTATGCAAAACCCGGAAATAAGCGTTATTATCCTTACTGTGTACTATGACGCTGAGCTTATTTTCGATGCGTTTGTGGCAAGCGCGGTGGATTATCTTATGAAAGATGTGAGCGAGAACGATTTTTACAGCGCCGTGTCAAACACGTATAAAAAGAATGTTTCGCTTGACAAAAATGTTTCTAAAAGTTTGGTGAAAGAATTTGTTAGAATGAAAAAAGAGCAAGGAAGTCTTATGTACATGATAAGCGTAATATGCCGCCTTTCTCCGCTTGAGTTTGAAACGCTCAAACTTCTGTGCTCCGGAAAAGACAGAAAAACAATAGCCGACATGCGCTGCGTTGAGCTCGTTACCGTGCATACCGTGGTAAGCCGCATTGTGAAAAAACTGGTGTACAGAAATTTCGAAAAACTCATAAAAGATATGAATTCTTTGGGAATTATGAAACTTATGAAAGAAATAAACAAGTAAATATACAAAAAATTCTTGTCACTCCATTTTATAATCGGCATTTATCGGTGCTTTTTTAATAAAATTGGGAAAATCAGCAAAAAACTATTGATTATTTTGCGATTTTGTAGTATAATGTACTCAATTGTTGTAACATTTTATTTGCAGGCGGTCCGACCTGCCAAAACTATATTAACGGACAGAAAGGACAAGACTTAATTTATGTTTAAAAAGATTACAGCTTTAACAATGGCGGCGGCTCTTTGTTTCTATTTTGCTTCTTGCGGAAAAGACAGCGCTAAAAGCGATAAAATTACACTCGCCGCAAAAACAAGTACAATGAGTGCCGAACTCACAGAGCAATATGCCAAAGAGTACGGCTTTGACGTGGTTTATTACGAGGATTCGCCCACAATGTATCAGGCAGTTATGAACGGAACAAACTCTGCTTGCTTTGAGGACCGTTCGGTTGTAGGTTGGGCAATAAAAGAAGAGGGCTTGAAACTTAAAACCATAGGCGAGATTGAAAACGCCGCTGAGTACGGATTTGCCGTTAAAAAAGGCCAAAATGCAGACCTTTTGAAAATGTTTAACGCAGGCCTTGCAAACATTAAGGCGAGCGGCGAATATGACGAAATCCTCGAAAAATACGGTTACGGCGACACAACATATAAAGATGCCGATGCAAAAAGAGTTGAAAGCGGCGTTAAACCCGAAAAGAAATATGTAATATATTCCGATAACTCCTTTGCTCCTTTTGAATTTCTCGATACAAAAACAAATAAGTATATAGGCGTTGATATGGACGTGCTCGCGGCTGTTGCAAAAGACCAGGGTTTTGAGTATGAAGTTAAAAACGAAGGCTTCGATGCTTCAATGGGAGCTGTTCAGTCCGGCCAGGCAGACGGCATGATTGCCGGTATGACAATTACCGATGAGAGAAGAAAAACATTTGACTTCTCCGACGGATATTTCTCCGACGGTCAGATTATGGTTGTAGCCGAAAAGAGCGATTTAACGTCTATTGCAGATCTTGCAAAATAAATTAAGCATACAAAACAACATGGCGAATAATATTTTGCCAGGCTGATAAATATTTTAGTGTTAGAGAGAGAATTATGGATTTTTTAAGAACTTTTAATGAAGCAACACCTCTTTTGTTGCAAGGAATAAGATTAACGGTTTCAATATCGTTGCTTTCACTTTTG
>CAZSIY010000256.1:0-2265 GCA_964606825.1 uncultured Oscillospiraceae bacterium
CCTCAAAACAACGTATGTGTTGTTTGAAAGGGGATAACTTGAGTCGGCGATTGTTTCGTCGGTGGGGTAAACCCCGTCTATCGCCAGAAGTTTGAGATTTGTTTTTGTGTCGTAAAACAAATCCATGTTGTTAAAATAGTAGTAAATGCTGTATCCGAGGCCGTAGCCTTTGGGATTTTCCGTTTGCGCGCCCATTATGTCGGTAAGCACATTTGACATTGAGATTGATGTTGTTTCGTTCCTTATTTTTTCGTTTATCTCGTTGCCGTTTAAAAAGTGCCTTTCCATTTGAGCATGGCTTCCGCTGTCGTTGTTGCGGCAGTAGGGATACAAAAGGGCATCTTCACCGCCGATTTCGCTCCAGTTTTCGTAGGCGTTTTCAATATATATCTTACTTATTTGCTCGCTTGTAAGGTTTGTTGCGGGATTGTTGGCATTTGTGAAAAACACCATTGCATCGTGAGCTATCGGAATAAGTTCGAGCTCTACATTGTTTTCCTCTGCAAGCTCCAAAACATCGCTTGCGGGATACACCGAGGCAAAGAGCATGTCTACTTCGCCGTTTATGAGCCTTTCGTATGATGCGTGGCTCTTGCTGTGTTTGGCGGGCTTTTGCTTGTGGTTCATTCCGCGTAAAAACAGAGATTGATAAACCGCATCGGTAAAAGGATAAGTGGAGGTGGAGCCGTCTATTGCGGGCATGTTTTCATCAAAGCCGTATTCTATGGCGGTGAGTGTGGGGATAACTATGTTTCGGTCGAGTATTTTCCAAGCGCAATACGCGGTGTCAAATCTTGTGGCATAGTTTTGCGGATTTGCGTAATTTTTGTATATAAATATGCCCTCTTCGTCTTTTTCGTCGGTTTCAACGTCGGTGTAAGGTGCGCAATATTTTAAAAATTTATACGCCCCCTTTGCCCAGTCGGAAATCATTTCGGCATCTTCAATGTTGAAAACTTCTTTTACATCTTGCGTGGTTGCCGATTTGTCAAGCACGCAAAGGTCAGCATATTGCGCCGCGCGGGCAAACATAGTAACCATTTCTTCTTTTGAAACACTGCGGTTCGGAGAAAAAGTTTTCTCGTCGTCGCCCGTTACTATCCCGAATGATTTTGCTGCCGCAACGGCAGTGTAAAACCAGTCGCTTTCGGTTACGTCGTTAAATTCGGGAGATGGCGCATCGTACGAGCTTTTGCCTATCATTCTAAGCGCCATTGCCGTAGCTTCGGCTCTTGTAACAACATCGTAGGGGAGAGCTTTTCCGTCGTCGTTTCCTTTTATTACTCCTTTTATCGCCGCTTGCTCCATTATGTGAAATTCAAAGGAGTCGTCGTCATCGGTAAAAACGGCCTCGGGTGCAACGAAAGTCTCAACTTCGCGATTTTCGTTTTCTACGGGGATATAAGCGTACATAAGGCCGTCTGAATATTCGGAAGTTGGAATTTTCTCCTTTGTATCGGCGTAGCGGAGCAATAGGCGCGAAAATTCTTGATGGCTTTTTGCCCAAAGCTCTTCACCTTCGGGGCAAGAAACATATATTGCAGTAAATTTATCGCCATTTTTTGCAGTTTCCGCAAAGGTAAAGGCGGGAGACAATGCAACTATTGCCGAAAGTGCGGCACTTACGATGCGCTTTTTCATTTTATTTCACCTCCGAGGAATTCAAAAATTCGGCTTTAAATATGTTTTCATTTTTTTTAAACGGAATTTCAAAAGCTATAATTCCCGAAGCGTAGGGCGCTATTTCGTAAGGATTTAAATATATTTCCACAGCGGTGTCGGTCAAGCGCATTTCGGGAACGCACTCGTCGCTTTTAAGCGTTTCCAAAGCATCTTCAAAATACATGTCGGGTTCTTTTTTTATTTCTTCGGCAAACACGTTTTTTATAAGCTCATTGACTTCTTCGGGAGTGCCGTCCAAAATGTCGGAAATTTCGAGCTGTTTCTTTGCGGAAAGGTCAAAAATCTCTGAAAATTCGGCAGTTGTCGGGTGAGCGCCTCTGAAATTTGCAAAACTCTGGTAAGTTACACCCAAAAGATTGGTTTGGTCTGTATCGATATCGTATGTAAATGAAACTTCATAGGGTTCCCAATTTTCGCCGTTTGCCATGTCGTAGTGCTCTTTTGCCGCCGCAGTCCATTCGTCGACATCGGCGGAAAATTCGGTAATGCTGTTTTTAAAATACTTGTTAAGCGTCGCTATGTATTCATCGTTTTCAAGATTTTCAATTGAAGGATATTCGTATAACGTTTTAAGGAGAACAG
>CAZSIY010000257.1:0-2256 GCA_964606825.1 uncultured Oscillospiraceae bacterium
ATTCCCGTTATCACAGCTTGACCGCCCGAAATTTTTTCTTGTACACCGGGATTTGAAATCATCATGTCGTCCATAAATATTGCCATTGAGCTTCCGACAAGTTTTTCTGTTGCCTGTTCAAAAAGTTTTGAACCTTCGCTGTCAAACTCCAGCGCAACAACATTTTGCTTTGTTTGCTGGTCATAGCGCGCCGAAGCCTTTTTTACGTATTTGCCTTCAAGCAAAACATTTCCTTGCGGATCTCTGAATGTTAAAAGCGCAGTTTCACCAAGCTCGGCAATTGCTTTTTCGGGATTGAATTCCGTTTCGTCGGACTTCCATGGAACTCTTACAAGAATTGAACCGTTTTCGCGATTTACAGTAATTTCGCGGTCCGATATATTTTGAGCATCGCATCTCTCTTCAATTATTGATTTTGCCGAGTCAAGTTCATCGGATGACGGCACACCATCATAATTTTTGGGAAAATACGTAGCCTCAACGCCGCCTCTTATATCAATACCGAAGCGCATATCTGATGCGCTTGGAACCGAAAAACCGCCGATTTCCACACCAAAAACAGATGTATATGTGATTAAAAATATAATCGCGAATACAATCCAAAACACTGATTTATTTATTCTTCTGTCCAAAAATTTTCACCTCATATAAATTTTAACTTTTGTACAAAAGAATTGCGTTTTCTGCCGTCAGAAAGAAATATATAGATTATGACAATAAGCGCCGTAACACAACAAATTTCCACGTAAAATACAACTTTTTCGGCATTTCCCGCATGGCATTTCAATGAAATATTGTGTGTACTTGCGCAAACCTTGCGCAGAGAATGTGATTTTCTTCGTAGAGTGTTTGCAAACTCGTTTTTTTCAAATCTACCGCAAAGTGAGTTGAATGTTAAGATGCTACACACTTCGCCGAAACACAAGCTTTCGTTTGCACCGAAATCACATTTTTCGCTAAGCTTAACCTCTCCCAAAACACAAATCGAGAGCAAAACACTCACAATAAGAAAAAGAGAAATAATATATTTTGTTTTATGAAATTTATTCAGTATATTCATAAAGCACCTTTATAAAAAATCAGCAATAACCTCTTGAATTAAGATAAATATCAATATCGTTGCTAATGTAATTATATCCCGCTGTATGCAAAACATCGTATAACTCTCGAATATAATCAAACACACCGTAACGTTCAAAAAGTTTTACAACTTCGCAACCATTTAAATGATTGATATACGGTATCGTCAGCCGCAGGCCCTATATATAAGTCTGTTGTGCCTAAAACTTCGTTACCGCTGTGATTATTCACAACAAAATTCAACCACTCTTCCTTCGCACATTCAAATCGTTTAATATTCAGAAAGCGTTCGGCATTTTCTATGTAAAATCATATACGGAAACATATCCTAAATTCGCTCTGTTTCTCTTCATTTTAATCTTTGCCAGGCGCATTGCTCGTTCAAAAGATGTTGTTGTATAAAAAACGACTCCGAACTGTCCTTCCGCTTTATAAACTAAAATGTTTCCAGTTTGTTACGGTGATATTATATTCATGTTAATGATAACACATTTTTTTTAAAATATCAACACTTTTATCGCAATTTAAAAATGCCTGTGTTTTTTACACTAGGCATTTTCGTTTTATAAATTATTAATTAAACTTTTTGCATCGTAATCGGGAATTGCCCCTTTTTCGGAAACCACATATCCGCTGACTTTGCTTGCAAATTCAAGGCAATCCGAAATTTTGTACTTTTTTAAATACATCGACAGGAACGCCGCCGAAAAACTATCTCCCGCACCGACCGTTGAAGATACTTTCACTTTTTGTGCGGCGCACTTTGCGATATTTCCATCTTTTCTTTCATATGCCAAAGCGCCTTCGGATCCTAAAGTAACAACGATGACTTTTAAATTAGAATAACATTCGCACAATTTTTTTGCAAAGATTTCAGGCAAACTGCTACCTGTTTTAATTACGCTTTCCACAAACAGCAACTCTTCATCGCTTATTTTAATTATTGTCGCATTTTCCAATGAAAACTCAAGCATTTCTTCAGATATAAACGGCTTTCTTATATTTATGTCCACAAAAATTTCCTTAAAATCATTACTTTTCATAATATGCTTGATACAATTTAAATTATTTGCACTTCTCAGAGCAAGTGTTCCGAAATAGAGCACATCAAAATTTTCGCTTTCTTCACGGTTGTAACTTATATAATCATACGCCACATCACTAAGCAAATTATAC
>CAZSIY010000258.1:0-2217 GCA_964606825.1 uncultured Oscillospiraceae bacterium
ATATTTGGAGTCTATTTTCTTTTTTATTTGTCACCCATCAATTGTATCACAACAACATTGAAATCGAAGCAGACGGCAACGTGAGTTTCGAAAACGCAATATTAATGGATAACGCCGGCGCGAATATCTTTGTCGCCGGAACATCATCCGTGTTTGATAAAAACGCGACCATTACGGAAAATATAGTAAAATTCAGAGCAGGATTTAAGCGCTGATTTTGAACGAAAAATGCCTGTACGACGGTAATTCGTACAGGCGTTTTTTCTATGAATTTATCACGGTTTACAAATACCGCACTCGGCATAGCCTTTATTTTTCAGTTCTTCTTTTGAGCCGACGTATTCCTGTTTATTTTTCTCTTGTATATCATCTGTTGCGCGGCAAGTTTTACGATGGATTTTTTTAGTGTTGGTATTTAGCACATATTCGCCTTTTTCGTCGGAATTTTTAGTTTTTTCAAGAGCGGGTTCGGTTTCTTCGTAGCTTGTACCGTCGGCGTAATTTATGAAAATGCCCGGCTGGGCATTGTACACAAAAACGTTAAAAGACACGCCTTTTCCGTTATCTTCCACGGAGAGCGCTTCCATTTGAACCCCGCTTGCCAAAAGATTTTCGCCGTCAAACACGGGGGTTACTCTGTACATTACATGGTTATCGGTTTTTTCTATATATTCGGCGACTTCATTTTCAAAGGGAAGCATGCCGTCAACGTTCATAGAGCGGGTTCCGGTAATCAAATTTTTTTCATTGGCATTTTCGCCGGTGAGCTGATAACCTATGAGATGGCAACGATTGTAAAGATACTTGCCGTCTACGCAGTCATACTTTGCCAATTGCCAACCCGAAGGTTTTACTTGCCCTATGGCGCCGCGCTCTTCGGTAGGCATTAAATCCTTGCCGATGCAGGCAAAAGCCACGCCGCACCTACCCAAAGAGTCAAGCTCGCTATATGTTTCAAAAGATTTGTCGGTAATTTCGTCTTTTGTAAACTCGGGAACATTTTCGTTTAAAACAACGCTTACGCTATCGCCGATGTTTTCCGACTTGTAGAGTTCTTTGCCGCCCATACACGACGTAAAAGACAAAACGAGAGCGAGCAAAAGCGCTGAAATTTTAAGTTTCTTATTCATAACACACCATCCGAAATCATTTTACCGCCAGCATGACAGCGGTGAGAATAATCAAAAATGAAAAATTAAACGCAGAAAACACGCCTATGTAATGCATCGATTTTCCGGGATTGTGTTTCATATATTCCCGAAAAGTGATAAGACTTGCCAAAGAAGAAATGAGCGTTCCTATACCACCGATATTTACGCCTATGAGCAAATTGCGGTAATCCGCCGTAAATTGCGAAAGCAAAATTGCCGAAGGAACGTTGCTTATAACCTGGCAAGACAAAACGCTTACAAGAAGCGTGCTCTTTGAGAGAAGCGCGGAGAAAAACTCCCTAACAACGCCAATTCGAGCCATATTGCCCGAAAACACGAAGAAAAAAACAAAGGTGAGAAGAAGTGGATAGTCAACCGCTTTAAGCGCCTTTTTGTCCATAACAAAAAGCACCGCAGGTATTACCATAAGGCCCGTCCAATAGGGAACGGACCTAAAAACAATTGCAATCGAAAAGGCGAACAAAACCATGTATACAGCGGTTTTTGCAGGTTCAAACTCAATTTTACAGTCTTCCAAATGAAGTTTTTCGGGCTTTACAAAAACGATACAGCAAACTGTTATCATAAATACCGAAATCAAAAAAGGCAAAAGCATAACGGAAACAAACTCCCCGTTCGGTATGTTAAACTTTGTGTACAAAAACAAATTCTGCGGGTTTCCGAAAGGGGTAAGCATTCCGCCGAGGTTTGCCGCGATGTTTTGCATAATAAAAGTAAAGGTCATATACTTTTCTTTTCCGGTGCTTTTAAGTACAAAATACCCCAGAGGCAAAAAGGTTAAAAGCGCCATGTCGTTTGCAATGAGCATTGAACCTATAAACGTTATGTACACAAGCGCCAAAACGCTCATACGCGCCGTGCCGAAAAGCACAACCACCTTTTTTGCCGTCATGTAGAAAAAGTTTACGTTTTTGAGCGCGCAAACAACCGCCAGCACGCAAAAAAGGCAAGTGAGGGTTTTATAGTCGAAATAGCCGAGGTAGGTGCTGTCGGGCGGAACGACAAAAACTGTTGCCAAAGCGGCAACAAAAGCTATGCACATAAC
>CAZSIY010000259.1:0-2189 GCA_964606825.1 uncultured Oscillospiraceae bacterium
GGGAGTCGAATACAACAATTTCTCTCGCTCTAATTCTCGCTTTTTCTCTCAAATCATTATCACCAAGTTCCAAAGCGTTGAGTCCATTTTTTACTCGATGTTCATTCAATAATTTAAACATTTCTTCTTCCATGAACGGCTCATAATGTCCAACTACTGTCTTGGTTGTTCCATCTTTAAATTCAATAGTATATTCTTTATCGTAATATTCAATTGTTCTTTCTTCGCAAACAGTACATCTATTGATTGTATATGTTTCACTTTCTTCAACTGGTTTTGACTTGTGTGGCAGTTTTGCGATTACTTCTTTATCTTTCGTTTTTCCACAATTTGAACAACTTTTTAAGATATATCCTTCTGATTGACATGTAGGCTTCTTTTCTGATGTAAGGCTATAACTATGTGGAATTTTTTCTGTACTTTCTTTCTTTGTTTCTCCACATCTTGTACATGTTTTTTGTACGATTCCTGTGCTCGTACAGGTAGCGGTTTTTATCGTGCGGATTGTCTTCCATGTGTGAGAGGTATTCTTTTTTATTGTCTCTTTCCATGTGTATCCACATCTTGTACATTTATATTTTTTGTAACCGGTTGAGTTACAGGTTGCTTTTTGGGATGCGATTTGTTTTTTATTATGTTTTATTTTATCCTTTCCTTTGTATTTGCTACTACATTTTGGAATATATTTTACTGTAATTTTGCATTTTGCTTTTTTGTTGGTTCCCTTTACTTTTACAGTAATTGTTGCAGTTCCTTTTTTGACAGCTTTTACCGTTCCTTTTTGGCTTACTTTTGCAATCTTCTTATTGCTGGTTGACCATATAAGTGTTTTCTGTGTTGTCCTCTTTGGCGATAAGGTTACTTTTAATCTCATACTACTGCCAACTTGCAGTGTCATGGACTTTTTGTTTAATGTTACTTTCTTTACTTTCACTACCTTCTTCTTCGCCGCTTCGACACGTGTCCCGGTTGCCGGAACCATGGTAAATAGCATTGTCAAAATCAATAGTGCTGTGATTATTCGATTTTTCATCATCGCTCTTATCCCTCTTATAAATATACTTTTATTTGATTATATCTCAAATGTCAGAATATAGCAATCAGTACTAAACTTCTGGATAATCACAAAATCACTGCTCATCATTTTCTGCAAAAGTACCCACAAGGAAGTATTTTTGTTGTTCCTCATTCCAACCTTCATATGCCGACTTTATTGAAACTGTAACAAGCAATCCTAATGACATCAAAAAATGTCAAAATGCTTTCAATAATCTTGTAACGGAATGGATTACATCCGAAGGTGTATTAGATAATTTGAATGAGGAAAATAAGGCTGTAGCACATCTGTGTTAAAACAGATGGGTGTGGCAAATGCGGATGAAATCATAACAGCAAGACTAAGTGTTCAACAGTGCGCTTTAAAAATCAATATGGACGATTCGGTAAATACCATTGCTGCGTAAACGTCGAAATTTCTTGCTGAAAATGAAGTATTAGGAGTTACTGAATAATAATTTTTTTGAAAAGGAAACATTAAAAACAACTTTTGACAAAATATCTTCAGGAAAAACATGCCATTCATCAGGTTCTGAGTTATTATCACCCTTCATAATAAGATATTTTTCAGCTTCTGTGTCAACTTTCTCAATTACTCTATGGATAATTAAAATATCTTCATGTGTGTACAGCACTATATCTCCAACCTCAACATCATCAAAGTCAGTTACCTTACATAGCTGTACATCTTTAAGATTTAAAGTTGGTACCATAGATTCTGACACTACACTTGAAAATCTGTAACCAAAAAAGTTTACCTTTCTATAATCACAACCATTTGTAAAAAATGTAACAAGTAGTGAACAGAATAGAGAAACAATCAAAAGAGTAAAAATTAATTTCAATATTTTTTTCATATTTTATTACCTCTGCCAGAATTTGAATTTACTGTTATTTTTATTTTTATTTGGTTCTACTCTATTATAATTATCAGAAAATCTACTGACTTCATACCCAGCACGGCTTTTATTTGTCAGTTCACTAATTATAGCATAAAATTTTGAATTGTCTGTGTTCTGACAGATTATAATGATCTTTTTTTTATTCAATTGTATATTCCAGCCAAACAGCATTATGCTCCATGAATCACATGGGGCATATTTTTATTGTATTAATAATATATTTGTATTATG
>CAZSIY010000260.1:0-2181 GCA_964606825.1 uncultured Oscillospiraceae bacterium
CATGTGCACTCGCGGGTGGGGTCGCCGTAGTAGCCGCATTTGCAAGGATTCATGCTCGCAATGAGCATAACCGCGCCCGGAAAAGTTACCGCGCCGGAAGCTCTGGAAACCGTGAGTTTTCCTTCTTCAATCGGTTGGCGGAGAGCATCTATGGCATCTTTGCGAAACTCGGGAAATTCGTCTAAAAACAGCACGCCTCTGTGGGCAAGGCTCACCTCACCGGGTTTGGGAACGGCACCGCCGCCCGTAAGGGCAACGCTTGACACCGTGTGGTGAGGACTTCTGAAAGGCCTTTTTGTAATAAGGGGAGTATCGGCATTTAAGTTGCCCGAAATGGAATAAATTTTCGTAACTTCGAGCGACTCTTCAAAGCTCAGCGGAGGCAAAATTGTGGGCAAACGTTTTGCAAGCATGGTTTTGCCCGAACCCGGAGGGCCTATCATAAGGCAGTTGTGCCCGCCCGCCGCGGCAACTTCAAGCGCGCGCTTTGCCGCCATTTGGCCGTGAACGTCGCTGTAATCTTCGCTGTATGCTGTGGAAGAATTGGGAAGTAGCGACACATCGAACACGGTGCGCTCTATGAGCCACTCGCCGCGCAAATGGCGAACGGCGTCGATAAGAGTTTTTGCACCGTACACCTCAACTCCGTCTACAACCGAGGCCTCAAGCGCGTTTGCCTCGGGCACAATCATTTTTTTGATACCGTGCTCTCTTGCGGTAATCGCCGCAGGTAAAATGCCGCTTGCACCCCTTATTTCACCGTCTAAGGAGAGCTCGCCCAAAATCATATAATCTTTAACGAGGTTCTCATCAATTTGCCCGGAAGCCGTAAGAATTGCCATACACATGGGCAAATCCAGGGCAACGTCGTTTTTCTTCGTGTTTGCGGGAGCTAAATTTATAATGATTTTTTTCTGGGGCAGGGTGAGGTTGCTGTTTTTAATTGCCGCTTTGAGCCTCTCTTTAGATTCTTTTACGGCGGTGTCGGCAAGGCCTACGATGTCTATCCCAGGAAGACCCGCCACCATGTCTATTTCCACGTTTAGCAAGTAGCCGTCTATGCCTTTTACGGCGCAGGCGTTAAGCTTTGCAAATGCCATGTTACTACCTCCTTAGATAGTTTCGACTTTTATGGTATTTGTGTTGCCCGACGTGCCGTTTGTCATGCCGCCGGTCATTACTATGCAATCGCCTTTTTCCAGGTTGAAGTGCTTTTTCGCCGCCATGCATGCGTGGTAGAAAAGCACGTCGGTTGAGTTAAACTGTTCAGTGAGTACAGGCGTTACGCCCCATGAGAGCGAGAGCTTGTACCAAGCTTTTTTACTTGTTGTCAAGCCTATGATATCTGCCGGAACTCTGAAACGCGACACCATTCGCGCCGTCATTCCGGAAACCGTGGTAACCACGATTACCTTTGCGCCGATGTCTATTGCCATTCCGCATGTTGCGTGGGAAACGGCGTCTACCTGATTTTTTATGTGAAAAGCGTTATTTTTAAAGCGCTTGTCGTAGTGGATGTGTTTTTCGGTTTCCTCTACAATTTCCGACATTGTTTTGACGGTTTCCACGGGGTATTTTCCTGCTGCGGACTCGCCTGAGAGCATAACTGCGCTTGTGCCGTCGTATACGGCGTTTGCAACGTCGGAAATTTCGGCTCTTGTGGGGCGGGGGTTGTATATCATGGTTTCGAGCATTTCCGTTGCCGTGATAACTCTTTTGCCCAAAAGGCGGCACTTTGTGATGATGTATTTTTGAATTGCCGGGAGCTCCGCAAAAGGCACTTCAACGCCAAGGTCGCCTCTGCCTATCATTATGCCTTCGCACTCGGAGCAAATTTCTTCTATGTTATCAATGCCGGTGCGGTTTTCGATTTTGGCGATTATGCCTATTTCGCTGCCACCGTTTGCATTGATAAATTCTTTAATGTCTAAGATGTCTTGTTTTTTCGAAACAAATGAAGCGGCTATGAAATCCACGTCGTTTTCTATGCCGAAGAGGATATCTACCTTGTCTTGCTCGCTTAGGTATACCTGGTTTAAAGACTTATTGGGAAAGCTCATGCTTTTTCTGTCGGAAAGCTCGCCGCCGATTAAGACTTTGCACTCAACTTCTGTGCCCTCTGCTTTTTCCACTTCAAACACCACCAGGCCGTGTTTGAAGTGGAAAAAGCAGAGGGCACAG
>CAZSIY010000261.1:0-2169 GCA_964606825.1 uncultured Oscillospiraceae bacterium
GGAAGGCATGGTAAAGATGCATTGATACTTGCAATTTTATTCTCATCGATTTTACATTCGGGCAAATCGGGCTCGGAGAAAAACCTGTAATCATCCGCTGTTTCTTTGCTTCTCATAGGTATTGTGGAAGATGTTTTTTCATCGTAACGCAAGGTTTCTCTCGGCACACTCGCTCCTTTTTCAAGGATTTCAATTTGCCTTGCAAATTCGAATTCTATGGCTTTTGTCATAAATGAGATTGAATTCATATTTTTAATTTCCGTACGTTCATTTAAAATATTTTCGCCTTTTTTTCTGCAAGAAATATTTACATCGCTTCGCATTGAGCCTTCTTGCATTTTACAATCGGAAATATTGAGATATTTCATTGTGAGCCTGAGCATTTCCAAATATTCACACACTTCTTGAACGCTTGAAAAATCAGGCTCGGTAACTATTTCTATAAGCGGAACTCCGGCACGATTGTAATCTATATAGATGTTTTTATCATCATAAATTTGTTTACCAGCATCTTCTTCGATATGTATTCGGTTTATTCTTATCTTTTTGCCGCTTTTAAGCGTAAAAAAACCGTTTTTGCACAGAGGATTTTCAAATTGCGATATTTGATATGCTTTCGGTAAATCAGGATAAATATAGTTTTTTCTTACCATTTTCAGCGTGTCTGATATTTGGCAATTCAGTGCCAAGCCGGCCATTACAGCGTAATCAACAACTTTTTCGCTTACTTTCGGCAAGGCTCCGGGAAGTCCTAAGCACACCGGGCAACAATTTGAATTTGGTTTATCGCCGAATTTTGCCTTGCATGAGCAAAATATTTTAGTCTCGGTAGAAAGTTCAAAATGAGTTTCAAGTCCTATTACAAGATCATATTGCATATGTCCTCTCCTATCACTTGCGGCTTTTTGTACATAAATTCATTTTCATAAGCATATGCAGCTTTTAAAATCGTATTTTCACCCAAACGCTTTCCCATAAGTTGCATACCTATCGGCATATTGTTTTCGTCATATCCGCATGGAATACTTATTGCCGGTAAACCACACAAATTCGCACTCACGGTGTATGAGTCCGAAAAATACATATCTACGGGATTGTTTTCGAATTCGCCTATTTTAAAAGCGGTTTTGGACGATGTAGGGCCCAAAATGACATCAACATCGTTAAAAATGCTTTTAAATTCTTCATTTACGGCACTTCTTATTTTTTGCGCCTTTAAATAATAATCGTCATATCTTTTTGAGCTCAGCACATAATTTCCAAACATTATTCTCCGCTTTACTTCGTCACCAAAACCTTCTGTACGACTTTTTAAAATCATCTCATCAACTGTAGCGAAATCATTTGTTCGATAACCGTAGCGAATACCGTCGTATCTTGAAAGATTAGATGCCGCCTCGGCCGATGAAAGTATGTAATACACGGGCAACAGCCAATTAAAATTTTTTAATTTAATTTCGTATATTTCCGCGCCTAAATTTTCAAACGTTTTAACAGCTTTTTTTACTGCGCTCTCAACCGACGGATCTGTATTTTTCAAGGCATTTTCAAATATACCCATTTTCATGCCGCGAATACTTGTTTTCGTATCATCAAGCGGATTCTTGCCGATATAACCAGTACATGTGGCATCGTTTTCATCGCGCACGCTTATTTTTTCAAAAACGAGAGCTGCATCTTCAACGCTTGATGCAAGGATTCCTATTTGGTCAAAACTCGAAGCGTATGCTATAAGGCCGTAACGGCTTACGCTTCCGTAGGTAGGCTTTAATCCCACGCAACCGCAAAAAGATGCGGGCAAACGCACAGAACCGCCGGTATCACTGCCCAGAGCATAAACACACATATCGGAAGCCACCGCCGCAGCTGAACCGCCTGAGCTTCCGCCGGCAACTTTTCCAATTTCAAAAGGATTTAGCGCCGCTCCGAAATAAGAAGTTTCGCAAGTGGAACCCATGGCAAATTCATCCATATTGGTTTTTCCGAGAATTAAGGCGCCGTTATCTTTAAGCCGCTTAACGGCAAAAGCATCAAAGATACTCGTATAATTTGAAAGCATCTTTGATGCACATGTCGTATAACATTCCTTTGTGCAAATATTGTCTTTTATCGCCGCGGGTATTGAGCAAAGAAGAGAAAACTCATCGCCACCATCAATCATTTTATCAG
>CAZSIY010000262.1:0-2140 GCA_964606825.1 uncultured Oscillospiraceae bacterium
ATTTTGCCTGTATTTCATCGTTCCGAGAAAAGAGTTTAAAATCGAATATTCGCATTTTAACGAAAAGAACTCGCAAAGCCGAACGTTTCCCACCGCTTTTGTGCTCTGCGCGGCTTTCGCAACAATACTTTTCGGAAAACATTTTTTAAACGACCGAAAATATTATTTTATAAGTTTAATGATAATATTTGAAACCATTATCCCGTTTTTCATGATGTTTGAAAAGAAAAAACCAACCGCAAGAAAAGTCGTGCTGATAAGCATTTTGTGCGCGCTTATCGCCATAAGCAGAGCAGCATTTACGCCGCTTCCGCAATTTAAACCCGTTGCCGCTTTGGTGATAATAAGCGCAATGTGCCTGGGCGAGGAAACCGGATTTTTCATAGGTGCGCTCAGCGCTTTTATTTCAAATTTCCTGTTTGTTCAAGGCCCCTGGACCCCTTGGCAAATGTTCGCTTTTGGCATGGTAGGCTATGTGTCGGGCGTGCTTTTTTATAAAAAAATCATTGGCAAAAGCCTTGCGGGTTTGTGCATATACGGATTTTTGGTAACATTTGCGCTATACGGCGGAATTATGAATTTTTCCACCGTGATTATGACCTACCCCAAGCCCACATTGGCGCACTTTGCGATAAAATACGCCGCCGGCATTCCCTTTGACGCGGTTCACGGCCTCTCTACCGCATTCTTTTTGTACTTCGCCGCAAAACCCATGTGCGAAAATTTGGAAAGAATTAAATTAAAATACGGAGATATTTAAGATGTATCTTGCATGCAAACACCCCGCTTAAAAATCAAGCGGGGTGAAATATTTTTATTTTATGATTTCAGAACGGTATTTGGGTTTCAAGTTAGAAAAACTTTCCCAAACCATAACTTTTGCATCAGTGTAATCATAATCCGCGGAAAACGTTACGTTTTCGCCGGTGCATTTTGCGACTTGCGTTTTTACCGCCTTGCCGTTTTTGTATAATACAAGTATAATTACATTTCCCTTGTCTATATTTATGAGATTTACAATAATTGATTTTCCGTCGGGGGAAAAGTCAAATTGTAGATTGTTCTCTTTTTCTTCAGCAATCTTTACATATAACGTAATATTATCGTTTATCGGTGTCTGCAAATCAAATTCTTTGGTCATTGCTTCGTCTGTGTAAAGTGTTACCTTATGCATATACATTTTTTCAATGTCCGAGAAATTGATTCTTGAACTCGGAAGGCAAGTAATTGAATTTGTTTTACCTAAATTATCAATTAATTCAATATAGCAAATCGCCATCAAATATGCATTGCTTAGCGCTTCATTTCCATCAACGATAATAATTTCATTCCATTCACTTTCAGTACCGCCATAGTGTACTTCCGCAAGATTATCACAACCATAAAACGCATTATTTCTGATATAGAATAAATCCTTCGGGATTTCCACATACTCTATATTTTTACAACTATAAAACGCATTTTCTTCAATTTTCTCAACATTGCTGTGAATTTTAACGGCGGTTATACTTTCGCAATTGTAGAATTGGTTCTTGTTTATCGTGGTAATATCGCTCGGTATCTATAATTCTTTCACCAATGTGTTATTCAAATATAGGTTTGCACCGCATTTTAATGGTTTGCTTTCGGGCTCATCAAAATTGAGTTTGCACCATGCTGATAAATCAGTGATATAAACATCACGAGTATCGGATCTCCAAGAATAACCCAAATCAAACGCATCTGTTCCTATACTTGTAACACTTGCCGGAATGTTTACGTATTGCAAATTATAACAACCGCAAAAGACATAATCCCCGATTAAAGTTAAATTATCCGGCAACTTTACTGTTTTAAGATTACTGCAATTGTAAAATACATAATTATTTAACTTTGCACTACTCATCAAATCAAATTATGGTCGGCGAAATGCTTGAAAACTGCTTAGACGGTGAGCTTGATGACGAGTTAGGTTACACCAAGTACGACTATCGCAACAAAGAGAGTGAAAACAGCCGCAACGGTTATTCAAAAAAGACTTTAAAAACAAGCTTTGGGGATACTGAAATCAAAGTTCCGAGAGACCGCAACGGCGAATTTGAGCCACAGCTTATCAAGAAAAATCAAACCACACTTACCGGTGATATTGAAGAAAAAATCC
>CAZSIY010000263.1:0-2138 GCA_964606825.1 uncultured Oscillospiraceae bacterium
GTCTCTCGTAGGCATGAAAAGAGGGGTGTTTTTTTCTTCCGTGTCGAGGCATAGGGTTACCGTAAGGCTTTTAGCTTGACTTTCAAGCTCGCGAATTATGGCAATTTCCTGGGGAACAAAGGTGGAAAATTCGTCAAGGAAAATGTGCTTTTTCGAGTATATTTTATTTTTTTTGAGGCGTTTTTCCAAAGTCGTGAGCGCGTCGTCGGTGTCGGCATAGCGGCCGTTTATGGTGTTTTCGTAATTTTCGTATATTGTTTTTAAATCGTTAAGTTTCATGGCGAGCACTTCGTCGTCCGTTTTTTTCGCAAGTTCTGTGAGGGTTTCGGGCGTTATCAAGTACTTTTTAAATTCCGTTAAAGAAGAGGATATAATGTCGGTAAAACCGCCGGAAGAACTGAAGTTTTTAAAAAATTCGAGCTTTGAATTTTTGAGGATTTCGCCGATCGTAAGCGCTTTTCCCACAGCGCCCAGTTTTACCGCGGGAGAAAGACCCAAGAGTTTTTCGGTTTGCGCCGCAAGGTGTGCAAAGGAAAAAACCTCCACGCCATCGCCTTTTATGGCGTCTACCAAACTTAAAAGCTTGCGCTCCGCCGCGTGGGTATATTGCTCGGGAACTATGAGCACAGCTTCTTCGCCGAGGGAAGTGAGCCTTTTTATTTCGTCGTAAACATATTTGCTTTTTCCGCCTTTTGCGCGGGAACATATAATGTTAAAAGCCATTTAAACACCGCTTTTCTAAAGTATTCTACATATATTATACAAAATATTTTTTGAAAATTCAATAGTGTAAAACGAGAATAGGTATTGACGAATAGTTTGAAATGTTGTATTATGAAAAAAATATATTTTTAGGAGCTGTTACTTATGAAAATTCAATACCTTGGAACCGCGGCCGCTGAGGGCGTGCCGGCGCTGTTTTGCGAGTGCGAAAGATGTAAAAAATCTCGCGAGCTTGGCGGAAGAAACATAAGGTCAAGAAGCCAGGCAATTATTGACGACAAAATTTTGATAGATTTTCCGGCAGATACGTTCATGCATTTTATAAATTACAATTTGCCTCTTTATGCAATAAAAACATGCCTTGTAACTCATTCTCATTCCGATCATTTGTACCCTGCGGATATTTCCATGCGCATCGGCGGATTTGCCAACGTAACAAGTGTTGAGCCGCTCACTTTCTATTCTGACGAGAACGGATACAATATGATAAAAAAAGAAATCGAGCGTTCGTCAATTCCCGAATGTGATGTTCGCACGGTGAAAATTTTGCCTCTTGAGCCATTTGAAGTTGAAGGGTACAAAGTAACCGCTATAAGGGCAAATCACGACCCGGCATCCAGTCCCGTGCTTTTTGTGATAGAAAAAGACGGCAAAAGCATTTTCTACGGCAACGACACCGGCTATTGGTCCGAAGAGGGAACGGACTTTCTCAAAAACCTTGAAAAGCCGCTTTCGGTGGTTTCGCTGGATTGCACAATGGGTTGCAACGTGAACAAATATTGGGGCCACTACGGATTTGAAGAGTGTGTTGACGTGAAAAATACCATGCTTCGCGAAAAAATCGCCGATGAGAATACGATTTTCATTTTAAATCATTTCTCGCACAACGGCCCGAACATCGTGTATGACGAATTTACGAAAATTGCCGCAAAAGAAGGCTTTGACGTAACTTACGACGGCATGATTTTGGAATTTTAAAAACTTTTTGAACACCGAATTTCCCGTCGAAGAAAATTCGGTGTTTTTTAATGCATGTGTATGAAAAATTTCGATTTTTCTTTTTTGCGAAAAAATTTCGTTTTTTTCTTTAAATTACGCAAATATGATGTTATACTTGTATTGGTGCGGAAAAAATGTCGGGCAGACAATCGACCGTGAAATCCGAATGCCTGTCCGACGTGCACTTAATTGTCCTCGATGTCAACGAGTTTGTAAACGGGTACTGCCAATGCTTCGGAAATGGCAAAAAGCGTCTTTAGCGAAGGACAAAAATAGCTGTGCGGGCCTTCAAGTTGCGATATGTATCCGGCGGATAACCCGCAGCTTTCCGCAAGCTGTTCTTGGGTCATTCCGCAAATTTTACGATAATATGCGATTTTCAGACCTATTTTGATTAAGTTGAATTGGTATTGCCT
>CAZSIY010000264.1:0-1142 GCA_964606825.1 uncultured Oscillospiraceae bacterium
TTTATATATTGAGAAACAATTGCCCATTTTCCGTCTATTACGGTAACTTCATGTATTTTCGGAATTTTAAGACCCGTTTCTTCAACACGCGCCTGGTTTAACGCTTCGTTTAAAACATCGGCTTTCGAAAAATTCTTTTCAAACACTTTCATACACAAATCGCCGTCGCGATAAACCGTTTTATCGTTTCTTACGGCAATAATTCTGTCAAGTTTCATGATATCGCCTCCTCACACATTTTCGCAAAAATCGGCGCTTTCTTTGCCATAATATGCGTTAAGATACATTTGCTTTATTTCACTTATGAGAGGATATCTCGGATTTGCGCCGGTGCACTGGTCATCAAACGCCTGCTCCGCCATTTCGTCAAGACGGCTTAAAAAGTCTTTCTCGTTGGGCACGTATTCTTTTATTGTACTTTTTATGCCCACTTTTTCTTTTAAATCACCAATTGCCGCCACAAGATTTTTAACCTTTTCTTCGCACGTTTCGCCCGAAATTCCCAAATAATCCGCCACTTCGCAATAACGCTCCAAGGCGTGCGAGTGGTCATATTGGGAAAAGGTTCCCATTTTTACGGGTGTTTTGTTTGAATTAAACCTTATAACTTCATCTATCATCAAAGCGTTTGCAACGCCGTGGGGCAACTTGTGAAAAGCTCCGAGCTTATGCGCCATTGAATGGCACACTCCGAGAAACGCATTTGCAAAAGCCATGCCCGCCATAGTTGCGGCATTTGCCATTTTATCGCGAGATTTCGCATCTTTTTCGCCATTTTCATAGGCCCCGGGAAGATAATCAAAAATCATTTTAAGTGCCTTTAGAGCCATAGCGTCTGTATAATCTGTGGCAAGCATTGAAACATACGCTTCAAGCGCGTGAGTGAGAGCATCAATTCCCGAAGCCGCGGTAAGGCTTTTCGGCGCGCTCATGTGAAAATCCATATCCACAATTGCCATATTGGGAAGAAGCTCATAGTCAGCAAGAGGATATTTAACTCCTGTTTTCTCGTCGGTAATTACCGTAAAAGGCGTAACCTCGGAACCTGTTCCGGCAGATGTGGGTACAGCCGCAAAATACGCCTTTTGCCCCATTTTCGGGAATTTATAAATTCTTTTCCTTATATCCGAAAAACGCATTGC
>CAZSIY010000264.1:1152-2117 GCA_964606825.1 uncultured Oscillospiraceae bacterium
GTTCAAAAAGAACCCACATTATCTTTGCTGCATCCATGGCGGAACCGCCGCCCACGGCAATTATAACGTCAGGATTAAAAGATGCCATTTTCTTTGCGCCGTCTGCGGCACATTCGAGCGTGGGATCGGGCAAAACGTCGGAAAATGTTTCATGCATTATGCCTAGTTCGTCCAATTTATCGGTTATCGGCTTTGTATTGCCGTTTGTATAGAGAAATTTATCGGTAACCAAAAAGGCGCGCTTTTTGTTCATTTCATATTTAAGTTCTTCCAAAGCAACGGGAAGACAACCTCTTTTTAAATACACCTTTTGCGGCGTTTGAAACCAAAGCATGTTCTCTCTCCTTTTTGCAACCGTTTTTATATTTAAAAGGTGTTTCACGCCCACGTTTTCGGAAACCGAATTTCCACCCCACGAGCCGCAACCGAGAGTAAGCGACGGCGAAAGTTTAAAATTATAAAGGTCGCCTATACCGCCATGAGAAGAAGGAGTGTTTACAAGTATTCTACAAGTTTTCATAAGGCTCGAAAAACGAGCGAGTTTTTCCCTTTGAGTAATTTCATTTATATATATTGAAGATGTGTGCCCATATCCGCCGTCTTCAATCAGACGATTTGCCTTTTTAAAAGCATCCTCAATGTCTTCTGCCTTGTACATTGCCAAAACAGGCGACAATTTTTCGTGGGCAAATTCTTCGCTCGTGTCGATTTTTGTAACTTCGCCGATTAAAATTTTGGTATTTTCGGGAACGTTTACTCCTGCAAGCGAGGCTATTGTATATGCCGATTGACCCACTATTTTTGCGTTTAAGGCACCGTTTATTATAATTGTTTTTCTTACTTTTTCAATCTCATTTTTATTTAAAAAATAACAACCG
This sequence comes from uncultured Oscillospiraceae bacterium, assembly GCA_964606825.1. Classification (GTDB taxonomy): domain Bacteria; phylum Bacillota; class Clostridia; order UMGS1810; family UMGS1810; genus CAKSIN01. Next base: position 2,031 of record CAZSIY010000264.1, read on the forward strand.
CCGTCGGCAAACTTCTCTTTCACGCGCTCATAAATATTTTTGTGAACGATAACCGACTGTTCAGACGCGCAAATCATTCCGTTGTCA
>CAZSIY010000265.1:0-2082 GCA_964606825.1 uncultured Oscillospiraceae bacterium
ATACGAAGAAAAGCATAAATATTCGGAAAAATCGGACGGCTCAGCTTCCTTTGACGAACCCACAAAGGATATCAATCTATCTGCATTTAATATATTAAAAGAAGTTTTTGAAAAAAGTTACAACTCGTTTCATCCCGAATACTTAACCGGGAAATGGAAAGAAGTTCAAAACATATCAACCGCAAAAATCGGATTTGATGCAAACTTTTCTGTTTTGGGATATTGGGAAGGATATATCGACTCCAAAGGAAAACTGCATAGCCTTGACAGCGCAGTTATATTAAATCCCAAAATATCCTACTCTGCCGGCACGCAGTTTCTTTTAGCGCCTCCTTTATTTTGGGAGGCAACAATAAAAGTGGAATTTGAAAGCGTCATTAAAATGTTCGTAAGTGATGAGGCGCAAAGTTTCACGCCAAATGGATGTATCAACAGTACAGTCGAATTAAAAGCGGGCATCGGTCTCGGAGTATCCAAAGCAATCGGCGTAAGCGGCGGAGGACAAGGACAGTTGGAAATAAAATGGGATTTATATAATAATCAACCCAATTATTATTCGTTGTCGGGTTCAATAGGAAGTTATGCAAAAGTGTTTATAGGTCCTGTTACCTTGTATGAAAACAAATGGGATTATTTAGACGGCGTTATATGGGATTATCCTTCAACGAAAGTAAATTCTCTTTCGTTGATGTCTGAAATACCGTATTATGACATTAAAAATTACCGTCTGACAGACCGCAGTTACTCAAAAAGCAAATCCTATTTTACCGCAAATGACAATACTGCTATGCCATTTGCACTTGAACCTCAAAACAAAAGAGAAAAAACAATCAAAACAAATGTTTACACTTATTCAGAACCTCAAATTGCGGAATTTTCCGACGGAAGAAAACTTTTGGTATGGCTCGACGACGATTTATCAAGAGATGCCATAAACAGAACGGCGTTGAATTATTCGTTTTTCGACGGTACAAGTTGGAGCATGCCAAAACAAATTAACGATGACGGAACCGAAGACTTTTCTCCAAATCTCAAAGTAATCGGCAACAAAGCCTATATTACCTGGTGTAATCTTCAAGGTATATCGAAATTTCAGGAAGAACCTTTCAGCGAAGAAGAAATGAGCGATATTTTTAAATCTTATGAAATTTCAGTCGCTGAATTTGATATTGAACATACAGCTTTCGCCAAAATACAAACCATTACCGCGACCGACTATATCGAAACAAATCCAATAATTTTCGGTGACGAAAACAGTGTTGAAATCGCATGGATTAGAAACACTTCGGATAATATCTTCAGTCAAAACAGCGATTACTTTGTAATGACAAGCAAATATTCCGACGGATAGATTTGACATTATATCGAACGACAATAACTCCGCTATCGTATATGCGAAATCTCACGGAATGTCAAATGAATTGTATGCTGTATTTTATAATAAAGTTTCAGAGCAATGGTGCAAACCGGTAAAGATTACTGACTTACATTCGCAAATCAACGGTTTTTCAGGGATTTTTTGAATGACGGAGATATGATTTTTGATTTAAACTGCACAAGCGAAAATTTTGAAACTCGTTCCGAGCAAACAGAGCTCATATTATATCAAGTAACCCAAACATACAAGCTTTCCGTAGATGATGTTGCTTTTGATGGAGATAAACTTATAGCGGGAAATACTCTTGAATTACAAGTTAAAATCAAAAACACCGGCGAATTTGCAATAAGCGATTATGCAGTTCAAGTTATAAATGAAAAAAACGAGGTTTTGTCGACCACATATGGAAAAGATAACATATTTCCCGACGACGCTATTAATTTTACAGCTTGTTACCCACTTGAAAACGAGTTTACACCTCATAATGTAATTGTAAAAGTAATTCCATTGGCGGTTGAAGATTTTAACGAAAATGATAATTCAAAAATTGTGGAATTAACTTATGATTGCTTAAATATAGAAAATATGAGTTATAGTTTTGATGAAAACGGAAATGGCGTTATATATGCCGATATTGTAAACAGAGGCTATACAAAACATGACAATATAAACTATAAAAATATTACGGAAGTCAAGGGCTTTGA
>CAZSIY010000266.1:0-2078 GCA_964606825.1 uncultured Oscillospiraceae bacterium
GATCTACCCCCTCGTTGTATGCACTGTTCCAAGTTTGATCGCTACCGGTAATATAAACATCAGCGTTCGGACAATCATTTTGCAATTGTTCGAGCGAATAATACTTTTTGGTGAGTTTTAAATTTTTACGAACAAATCTTCCAAAAGTTTGTTCTTTGAGCATAATAGAGCAACATTTTCCTATGCAATATAACCACTTTTTGAATTTTGAATTGCACCTTATCGAACTAACATCGAAAAGCGTTTTTATTTTTAACAATCTTGATGGTATATAATCAATAACTTGTACCAAACAACCAGCTTTTTCAAAAATTTTTTGCGTCGCATACGTTTGCAAAACAGAACCATAATTATATACTCTATGAAGCGTTACAAATGCTATTTTCATTTTAATACATTTTATCTCACATTTAATGCTGTGTGATTTCCTTTCTACAAATTATACTACTTTACACTTTTTTGAACACTTAGCTTTGTTATCAAATACGCGAATATATCCTCTAAGCAATCGAATCATAAAATCAAACCCAAAAATTTTATCAATCCAATAAACCATTTTCACTTTTTTGTTAATTCTGTATTTTAACAAATAGGCCATGTTTTTTACTGCATCGTAAACATCGCCGCTCACCTTGTTTTTAAGACTCGAAAGATTATGTAATACAGTAATATATTGATACGCAACATAATTATAATAAGCATCCTTCTTTTCATAACAAATATCGAGTTCGATTAAATACTGCATATGTCTTACAAGACAATTAAATTTCTCAACACTATTACTTTTCGTTATAGACCCCAAACGTTGCCGATACACATACGGTGCCTTACAATACACACTATACGTATTACAACACTTTATAAGATTCGCCGACCACTCAATATCCTCCGAAGTATCACCGACTTTAAAAAGAAGCTTATTGTCTAATATTACTTTTCTTTTTACTATCTTTGTACACGAAGAAGAAGTATACACACCCTTATATAGAACATCGGAAAACTTCTGTACTCTTTTATCACATTTTTTTGGCAAAATAATTGTCGCCGATTTTCCATTTATTTCATACAGTTCCTCATAGCCGAACAGCAGCATATCTGTACCATATAAATCAAGCATATTTCCACAATTACTCAAAAAATTTTCATCGTTCCAAAAATCATCACTATCCAAAAAAACAATATATTCTCCCGCAGCCATGCCAATTCCAACATTTCTTGCATCGGAAAGTCCACCATTTGTTTTGTGAACAACTTTTATATTTTCATGTTTTACAGCAAAATCATCGCACATTATAGATGACACATCCGTAGAACCGTCATCCACTAAAATTATTTCATAATTCGAATATGTTTGATTTAACACGCTTTCTACACATTGTTTTAAATACTTCTCAACATTGTATATAGGTATAATTACACTGAATTTTATCATATCAATTCAACCGCCTTATAACAAAAAAGTATTACACGTATATCGCCTTTTTTATTAGTTAATATTATACAATTCACACATGCGCTTGTTAACTGTCGAAACGCAATATTTTTCAAGCTTCAAGATATTACATGATACCATTTTTTCATAATCCCTGCTTATTATATTTAAAATTTTGCTATGACATTCTTCGAAATTATTTGGATCAAACAATTCCCCGCCATTTTCATCAATCAAATCAACATTGCCGCGAATTTTGCTCACAATGCACGGCAATCCACTTGCCATCGCTTCCATAACAGAAACAGACAACCCCTCACGAAATGAAGGAAATACAAAAATATCTGCCGCATTACACAGCTCGTCAATATCTTTTCTATATCCAAGTAATTTTACACGGTCAGTCATTCCGAGCTCGCAGATCACTTTTTGCAAATGTTCTTTCAACTCGCCTTGTCCGGCAATAACATAGTAAACATCCAACTCCTTAATTGCGCGTATAACCGTTTCATGATTTTTGTTTTTGTTAAGCTCTCCGACAGACAAAAGAAGCATTGCTTCTTCAGGAATACCAAGTTCTTTGCGCTTATCCTTCTTACTTACTGAAGCAACACCGAATTTATTAAGGTCTATGCCTACCCCGGGA
>CAZSIY010000267.1:0-2057 GCA_964606825.1 uncultured Oscillospiraceae bacterium
AAATATTTGATGCACAGCCCACGCAATTTTGTACACGGAATATACTGTTTGATGCTCGTTTCCATATAAAAAGGAGCATCAAATAATGAATGTATTAAGTCTATTCGACGGAATAAGTTGTGGTCTATTAGCATTAAAAAAATGTGGAATTAGAATAGATAATTACTTTGCTTCCGAAATTGAACCGAACGCAATAAAAGTAGCGCAAGCAAATAATCCTATTATAATTGAAATTGGTGATATTTCAAAAATCTCTTATAAAAACGGGATTTTATATACCCCCGACAAAAGTTATCAAATTGGTCATATCAATTTACTTTGCGGCGGAAGTCCTTGCACAAATTTTTCGTCTATAGGCTATGCGAACGGAATGAGTTCGGGGGATATTGAAATATTATCCTTGGAACAATATTTAGACTTAAAAGAAAAACAAGTGGTTTTTGACGGACAATCCTATTTATTTTGGGAATATTGTAGATTGTTAAAAGAAGTTCACCCCGATTATTTTCTTTTGGAAAATGTTGTAATGGCTAAAAAGTGGGAAGATATTATTACAAAATCTTTGGGTGTTTCCCCTATAAAGATAAACAGTTCGCTTGTATCTGCACAAAATAGACCACGCTTGTATTGGACAAACATTCAAGGAATTATACCACCTGCGGATAAAAATATAGTATTAGATGACATTTTATGTGATAATGCAGATGTAAAAGATGTTTCCTATTGTTTAACAGTCCAACGCGCTTTTCCAAAATTGATGAAAAAATATGGCTATATTCCCGAGCGTTTTAATGCTTATAATGCGTCCGAATTAAAAAACAAGGCGTGCACATTATCACGTGGCAGTATGGTTACTTCTTCTTGTGCAACGTTAATGTTTGTAAAAGTAAACAATGGTATTCATAAAGTTAAAAATGGCATATTGAACGGCATATATAAAACTCCGTTACCAGATGGACTATACAATATAAGAAAACTTAATCCAACTGAAATAGAACGATTACAAAATCTACCTGACGGCTATACAAAAGTTGACAATATAAGCGAACAAAAAAGGACGGAGATGATTGGTAACGGTTGGACAGTTGATGTAATTAGCCATATTTTTTCGTATATTGGAGATGAAAATAATGGAAATTAGAAAAATTGATTTTGACAATCCTCGCTATCAAGAAACATATCTTACGATTCCAGAAAGCGAAATTCGAGAAATCCACCATAAAATTGTTTTTGCTTATAATACATACTTAAAGGATTATGGCGTTAAAAAATTGTGGAATGATGACCTTATAAATGACTGTTCCGACGAAGAATTTGTTTCACAATTAGATGCAAAAGAATTACAGCTCATATTTTTATATAAATACTTAAATTGTTTTGTTCACAAAGATATGGTTTCCGCATTTGTGCGAAAATATATCAAAGGGGCTGCTTTTGACCAACAGGTTCGACATTTAGGCTCGCAATATTTTTGGTATGTTTTGAATAAAGGCGTTAAAGTCCCAAACGCCGATATTACCGTGCCGAGCGGTTATAATTATTTGGTGTCTATTGAAATGCCGAATCCGAAAGCGGTTGCACAAGCATTAAAACGGACGGGTAGATTAGGCGCTCGAAATTTTACCGAATTAAAATTAGCATACGGTAATAAATGCGCTACTTGCGGTATCGAAGAAGGTAAAAAGGATAGTAGAAATGAAGAAATTGTTATTCTGCAACAAGGGCATATGAATCCCCGTAGCTCTTTGACATTAGAAAATACTATTCCACAATGTCAATATTGCAATCAAACATATAAAGATTATTTTCAGTTTAATGAATATGGACGTGTAATTGCTGTAAACAATCCATTGATATTATTAAAGTCCCCCAAAAGCGTACAAGATGAAATGATTACGATTTTATTAAAAGAACGAGAAAATAAATAAACAAAAAGGCGATAGAATATGATATGCACCCCAAAAGTTAGACAAACTTTTGGAGGTGCATATCAAAATCTCGCCTTTTATCATTGATTTTAGACTATTTCAGTTTAACAATCAAACCGAAATAATCTC
>CAZSIY010000268.1:0-2046 GCA_964606825.1 uncultured Oscillospiraceae bacterium
AAATTGGATTTTCGAAAGTTGCGACGAAAGGGTGAGAAATGCCGCTCTTTCCATATGCCCGAGCAGTTCGGACGGGATAAATGTTTACATAGATTGCAAAAATTCAGTCAGTGAAGAATACATTCTTACTGTTGCAAAAGATAGAATTAACATCTGCGCAAACGGAGCCGCAGGAGCTTTTTACGCACTTCAAACGCTTAAACAGCTTCGCATGCAAAACGGCGGCATGGCGCCTCTTTGCGAAATTTACGACAATCCCGACCTTGCCGTGAGAGGATATTATTTTGACATAACAAGGGGCAGAGTGCCCAAGTTGGAGCATCTCAAACAAATCGTAGACAGCCTTGCTTTTTACAAAATCAACATGCTTCAGCTCTATGTTGAAAACGTGTACGAATTTGAAGAGTACAAAGGTATTGCCAAACCTGAAAATTGCATAACATCTGAAGAAATTAAAGAAATAGATGCATATTGCAAGGAGAGATTTATAGAATTTGTGCCATCTCTTGCCACTTTCGGTCATCTTTATGACCTTTTACAAAGCGAAAAATATTCTCGGCTTTGCGAGCTTGAAAATTATGTTCCGAAAACACACTATTGGATAGAGAAAATGGCGCACCATACGATTGACGTGTCAAATTCCGAAAGCATTGAGCTTATAAAAAGTCTCATAGACCAATACAGCAAACTTTTCCAAAGCAATACTTTCAATATTTGCTGTGATGAAACGTTTGACCTTTGCAAAGGAAGAAATGTCGCTTTTGAAGCAAAAGATAAGTATATAGAATTTGTTAAGAAAATCGCGGATCACTTAAAGTCAAACAATCAAAAAGTTCAAATGTGGGCGGATATCGTGCTTAAATATCCCGAAAAAATGAGTGTTTTGGGAGATAATGTGGAATTTTTGAACTGGGATTACGCTGCAGAACCCTATGAGGAAAATGTAAAGAAAATTCACGACAGCGGAGCTGTTCAAATTCTTTGCCCGGGTTGCGATTGCTGGAGCAAATTCACAATGGGTGTGGGAAACGCCGAGAAAAACATTTCAAAAATATCGGGCTACGCAAAAAAATACGGCGTAAAGGGTATTTTGAATACCGCCTGGGGCGATTTCGGACATATCGGAGCGTGGAATGGCCATTGCTACGGAATGATTTTGGGTGCTGAAAAATCGTGGAATTTATCGGACGAACTTCCCGGTGAAGAATTTAAAAAGTCGGTTTGCATGTTGCAATTCGGCACGAAGGAGGTAAATGTAATCGACTCTCTTGAAAACGTTGCAAAAGTTGAAAATTGCATTTGGAACCGCGTGGTACAAATTGTGGGAAACGAGGGAAGAGATAAAAGCTGGGATCCTCAATCTGATGAGATTAAAGAAATCATAAGAGTTTGCCGAGAAGAGTCGAAAAAACTCGCGCCTTACAGCGAGAACGAATGTGTAAACGATATAATTACAAGTATCGAAGGAACGGAAATTACAGCACTTGCGGCACTTTCGTTAAATGGCGAAAATGTTGAAGGCCTTTCCGAAAAATATACGGCATGGTTCGAAAAATACAGCAAGCTTTGGAATCGAGAAAGCAAACTCTCCGAGCTTTGGAGAATAAAAGAATTTATGGAATGTATTGTGGCGAACCGGTGATTTTATGGCTGACATGGTGAGCACAGAGCGCATATCCGGTATGTGGTTGATACTTGCGGTAAAAACTATCCTACCTTGCGAAAGCTAAAGGTTTTGTTTGGTCAAATGTATGAGTATGCTATGAAAAACGATATTTGCAACAAGGATTATTCCGAATTTGTTGATATTGTAAAATTCAAAGACCGCAATCCGAATAAAAAGGATAGAAACAAATTTACAAGAGAAGATATTGCTCGTTTATGGGAGCAGAAAGACGATAAATATTATCAAATCGTTCTAATGCTGATTTATACAGGCGTGCGAATATCCGAACTGCTTGATTTAAAAAAGGAAAATATCGAGACAATCCCAAATTTTGTGTAAAGTCTTGAAAAGACCTCCAAGATGGCGTATGATAAATATAA
>CAZSIY010000269.1:0-2032 GCA_964606825.1 uncultured Oscillospiraceae bacterium
GGCTTCGGAGGTGCGTTATGGATGTTTTAAGGATACAAGGGCCTACTCGTCTTTGCGGCGAGATACATATTCAAGGCTCGAAAAATGCCGCATTGCCAATGATTGCGGCAGCTGTTTTAAACGGAGGCAAAACTGTTTTGGAAAATTGCCCCGACATAGCGGACATAAGAAATTCCGTGGATATATTAAACGCGATAGGCTGTAGGGCTGTTTTTTTAAACAACACTCTTACAATAAATTCAAGCGGCTCTGTTGTGCCGGCTATTCCCGAAAATCTCATGGCAAGGCTACGCTCGTCGTTTCTCTTTGCGGGGGCGCTTCTTGCAAGGTGCAAAAGGGCTGAGATTGCCTTTCCGGGAGGGTGCGCCATAGGCGGAAGACCCATTGATATTCATCTGAAGGCTTTTAAAAAGCTCGGCGTCGCGGTTAAAGAGGGCGAAAACAAAATTATTTGCACTGCCGAAAAAATAAATCCTCAAAGGGTTAGTTTAAGGTTTCCTTCGGTGGGCGCCACGGAAAATATAATGATTTTTTCCGTGCTCTCAGACGGTGTTACCGAAATTGCAAATGCCGCGTGTGAACCCGAAATTTGCGACCTTCAAAACATGTTAAACGCCATGGGTGCAGACATTTGCGGGGCAGGAACGCCGTTTGTGAGAATTAGGGGAGTGAAAAGGCTCAAAGATGCCTCGCATCGCATTATGCCCGACAGAGTGGTTTGCGCCACCTATCTTACGGCGCTTGCATGCACCAAAGGGTGCATAAGACTTTTGGGTGCCGACATTCGCCACATATCGCCCTACGTTTCAAGGCTTTGCCAAATGGGGGTTGCGGTGCACCGAGAAAAATCGGGAATTGTGGCGGAGAAAGCAAAGCGCCTTAAGGGATTTGCGGAGTTTGTAACAATGCCTTACCCCGGATTTGCCACCGACATGCAGTCTTTGGCAATGGCGGCCCTTTGCACATCGAGGGGCGTGGGGGTAATACAGGAAAATATTTTTGAAAACAGAATGTGCCTTGTGCGTCCGCTTTTAAAAATGGGTGCGGATATAAAGGTAGTGGGTAAAAGCGCCTCGGTAAAGGGTGTTTGCGAGCTTTTGCCGGCAAATGCCGATGCGTGCGACTTGCGCTCGGGGGCGGCGCTTGCGGCGGCAATGCTTTCGGCAGACGGCGTGTCTTATTTGGGCAACGTTTGCTACATAGACAGAGGCTATGAAAATTTTGAAAAATGCCTTTCAAAGTTGGGGGCAAAAGTAGAGAGGATTGAAAAAAGTGGCTGAAGATAAAGGAGCAAAAAAATCCGTTGTTGCAAAGAAAATAAGACACCAAAGAGCGGCAGTGGCACTTATTGCTCTTTTGGCGCTTTTGGCGGTAAGCCTTTTTACACCGCTTTTTGCCGTGAAAAGCATTACCGTGGAGGGCAATTCGGTGCTAAATGCCGAAGATATAGTAAAAGTTTCGGGTATTAAAACCGGTGACAACGTTTTTAGAATAAACACATCCGAGGCAAAAGAAAAGATAAAATCGCTCGGTTATGTGGAAAGTGCGCTCATAAAGCGAAAATTCCCCTCTAAAATAGTGATTGAAGTAAAAGAGTGTTCGGAAGATGCCTACGTGCTTTTTGCGGGAAATTACATAGGCGTTGATTCCGAATTTAAGGTGATAAGCGTTTTAAAAGCGAGTGAAAAAAATGCCGACAAACCCGTGATAAGCGGTATGGCACTCAAAAAATTCGACAAGGGTGCGCCCCTTGTTGCCGCAAAGGACAGTAAACTTAATGCTACCAAAAAACTTGTGGCACTTTTGAAAAGCGAAAAATTTCTTTCAAAAACGGAAAAAATAAAGATTACGGATGCAAATAAAATAAGCATGACGTTAGACACGGGAACTGTGGTTTCTCTGGGAAATTCCGATAAATTGGACTACAAGCTCTCCTATCTTAAAGAAGTGCTTGAAAACCTCGATAATCAGAGGGGCGGAGAGATTGATATGTCCGACACGGAAAACGTAAATTACAAAGGAGGTAACTGAG
>CAZSIY010000270.1:0-2027 GCA_964606825.1 uncultured Oscillospiraceae bacterium
TCTTTAAGAGCATCTTCGGCAACCTTTTGAAGTTCCGCATCTATTGTAAGAACAGCATTATTACCCGGAATTGCCGAAATTTCATCAGGGGCAAGCTCTTTATCGCCGATATCGCGGGAACGGTTAATTCTTCCGTCGGTTCCCTTGATATAAGGTTCTAAGAACTTTTCCAATCCGTCTTTTCCTATAATATCGTTCATGCCGTAGTTTTTATCCTTGAGTTCTTCGTATTCTTCGCGATAAATAACGCCCACGCGCCCCAAAACATGCGAAGCGAGCGAACCGTTTGCATACTCTCTGAAAGGAGAAGTAACAACGGATATATTGGCAGAAAAATCGCTGTTTTCCTTTATTACGGACACCGTTTCCATACTTACGTCATTGGCAATTGTAACAGGTGTTCCGTATCCCAACCCGCGGTTTTCAAGCTCATAGCGCACGCCGATGATTTTTCTGAGCTCGGCGGAATTGTATCTGTCGGCAACATTGTATTTTTTTGAAAAATATTTCAAAACGCCCTTTACATCCGCATCTTTTTTTATACCTTGTTTTTCTTTAAAGGCCGCTATTTTCTCTTCGGCTGTGGATTTCTCGTCATCTTCAAATGTAAACTCGTAGTTTTTCTCGGAAATCGGAAAAGTATCTACATAGTCATCTCCGTTTCGGTTAAGAACGCCGATGAGGCTCAAGAGTATGTCATTTACTTCGTTATCGTCCAAATCGCTGTATGACACCTGAACAGAAAAACCAACCCTGTTTGTAACAAGCGGCTTTCCGTTCCTGTCGTATATTTCGCCTCTTGGAGCCGAAACTTCAACCGAATTTGTAAGCCGGCTTTTTGAACGTTCAAGGTATTCGTCGCCATTTACGGCTTGAAGAATTGTAAGCCTTGAAACAATTGCCGCAAGCAATACGGAAATTATTAAAAACATCATGAAATTTTTATCCCTGAGTTTTGAAAACAATTTTAAAATCCCCTTATATGTTCTTCGCTTAGCCACAATGCCCACGCCGAAATAACAAGCGCAAATACGGCGTCATATATGCTACCCGGAATTATTATTCTCAAAAATGTGTATACAACGGAAGCGTTTCCACCGGGCACAAAACAAATCAAATAATATATTAATTGATATACCGTCGATACTATCATAACGCCCAAAGCCACGGCGGGCATACTTTTTTTCATCAGTGTGCTTGCAAACATAGACACAAGCAAACCTATATACATGTAAAGAAGAGTATTTAAACCCATAATTCCGTTTGAATAAACGTCTATAATAACTCCTGCAACGGCGCAAAGCACAGCCGAACGAACGGGAAAATTGTACATTGCGTAACACACCGCAAATACAAATACCAAATTCGGTGCAACCGAAAAAATATCGATATATTTTCCCAAAGTGGTTTGCGCCACAAACAAAACAAACAATGTAAGATATGTCCAAAAATATTTCATTAAAACCACCAATTCAACAAGGTTTTGCACTTATTTGTTTTTTATAACCATAACTTCGTCAATGTCGGAAAAATCCACACCGGGTTTGATAACGGCTTCTTGTGAAATACCAGTAACATCATCTTTGACCTCGGTAACTTTTCCTATATATATGCCGGCGGGAATTATTCCGCCCGAGCCGGATGTTTCTATAAAATCGCCCACTTCTATTCCCGCTTCTTTGGAAACGTAGGTCATTTTGCAAAGACCTTTTTCCATAAGGCCCGCATCGCCCTGGACAATAGCGGTGTTACCCACGCGCATTATGCCTGCGCTCACGGAAACCTTAGGGTCTGTAATAGCGCTTATTTTCGCCCAATTTCTTCCCACCTCGCTCACATATCCAACCAAACCGTATGCCGTCATAACGGCGTTATTTTCGGTTATTCCGTCTTTTAAACCTTTATTTATCGTATAAACTTTTGAAAAATTATCCGCGCTAAATGCCACAACATCTGCCGCAACAAAGTCGAAATCAGTCTCATTTTCTTTAAGTTTCAACAAATCGCGAAGTCTCTCATTTTCGGTG
>CAZSIY010000271.1:0-2024 GCA_964606825.1 uncultured Oscillospiraceae bacterium
ACCTACGGTTGCAATTGTCGGACGCCCAAATGTGGGCAAGTCCACACTTTTTAATAAAATAACGGGAAAACGAATTTCGATAGTTGAAGATACTCCCGGAATCACAAGAGACAGAATATACGGCGAAGCGGAGTGGCTTGGCAAGCATTTTACGCTTATTGACACAGGCGGAATTGAACCTTTTAGCAAGGATATCATTCTTTCTCAAATGCGTCAGCAGGCAAATCTTGCAATTGATATGGCTGATGTAATCCTTTTTATGGTAAATATAAGAGACGGACTTACCGCGGCGGATAAGGATGTTGCGGCAATGCTTCAAAAGAGCAATAAGCCGATTATTTTAGTGTGCAACAAGGCTGATGCGCCCGGCGAATTACCTATGGAGGCTTATGAATTTTATAATTTGGGACTCGGTGACCCCGTTGCGGTTTCTTCGGTTCACGGTCTTGGCGTCGGTGACCTTTTGGATATGGTTGTGTCTTATTTTCCGCAAGATTTGGAGGAAGAGGACGAAAGTGACATTATTCATGTTGCCATTGTAGGGAAGCCAAATGCGGGGAAATCCTCTTTAACAAACAAAATTCTCGGTGAAAACCGTGTTATTGTCAGCGAAATTGCGGGTACTACACGAGATGCCATTGACAGTCGTTTTGAAAAAGACGGTCAGGAATATATAATTATCGATACCGCAGGTATGCGAAAAAGAGGCAAGATAAACGAAGATGTTGAACGATACAGCGTTGTAAGAGCACTCGGTGCCGTTGAAAGGGCGGATGTTTGCATTATTATGATTGATGCCGCAGAAGGTATAACCGAGCAGGATACAAAAATTGCCGGCTATGTTCACGAGCAAGGCAAGGCGTGTATTATTGCTGTAAATAAATGGGATTTGGTTGATAAGGAAACCAATACCATGAATGAGTTCCGCAAAAAAGTTAAGGAGGGTCTTAACTTTATGATGTATGCTCCCTCTGTATTTATTTCGGCGCAAACGGGACAAAGAGTTGACAGCTTGTTTGAAATGATTAAAAGTGTTTTGGCAGAGAATAAGAAGCGTATCTCCACGGGACTTTTAAATGATGTTATAAATGACGCTGTTGCGATGGTACAGCCGCCGTCCGATAAAGGCAAGAGACTTAAAATTTATTACGGCACGCAAAGCGGAGTTCAGCCGCCAACCTTTGTGCTTTTTGTAAATAATTCGGAGCTTGCGCATTATTCTTATGTAAGATATCTCGAAAATCAAATTAGAGCAAAGTTTGGTTTTGAGGGTACCCCTCTTAAGTTTATTATTCGTGAAAAAGGAGAAAAAGCATAATGGATTGGATTAAGTATTCTGCTGTGTTTATTTTGGCTTATCTTCTCGGAAGTATAAGTACCTCGATAATTACGGGTAAAATAAAATCGGGGGAGGATATAAGAAATCACGGAAGCGGCAATGCAGGTGCAACCAATACCTTAAGAACTTTCGGAAAAGGTATGGCGGCGTTGGTTGTTTTGGGTGACACTTTAAAAGCTGTGGTTGCGGTTTTGCTTGGCAGACTGATTTTAAAAGACAACGCTTTGGCAACATATATTGCCGGTGTAGGCGTTGTTTTGGGCCACAATTTCCCTGTTTATTTCGGCTTAAAAGGCGGAAAGGGAATAGTGGTTTCCGCAACGACAATATTGTTTGCGGATTGGAAAATAGGACTTGTTGCAATTGCGGTTTCTATCGGTGTAATGGCTGTAAGTAAATTTGTTTCTCTGGGAAGTATTGTGGGGGCGTTAATAATTATTGTTTTGGGACTTATTTTTAAGCACGGCGATGCGGCATATGTGATTTTTTCGATAATTTTAGGCGGCCTTGCTATTTTTATGCACAGAAAAAATATTGTAAGATTGGTAAAGGGCGAGGAAAATAAATTAAGTTTTTCCAAAAAAGAAGGAGGCAAATAATATGGCAAACATAAGTGTTGTCGGAAGCGGCGGCTGGGGAACGGCAATTGCTGTTATGCTTTCGAAAAACGGACACAATGTTACAC
>CAZSIY010000272.1:0-2010 GCA_964606825.1 uncultured Oscillospiraceae bacterium
GTGCATCGCCGTCGGCACCTGATTTGCCGCCGTTGTTTCCGCAAGCCACAAAACTGAATACCATTACGAAACACAATACCATTGCCAGTAACTTTTTCATTGCTGTTTCCTCCGTAATTTTAATTTTTTCCAAATCAAGTTTGGAAAATATACTTATAATTTAACACATTAATTGATTAAAATCAATACCAATATTACAATATCTTTTACAAAAATGTTAAATTCTTTTTAGCCAAAAGCGACAATTTGTATTTTTTTACGTCAATTTTCAACAAAATCACCTCTCGCTAACGCTCTTTTTATAAGCAAAACTTCCTTGGCCGTTTACAGAGAATGAAAATTCTTCTTTTCCACCGTCGCACACGTAACCTTTTGGAAGTGCCAACACATAATTTGCCCTGCAATTAAACAAGTTGCTTCCGCTCGCTATAATGCATTTTCCGTCAAAATCACATTTCAGCTCCCCGCCCATAGACAAATGGCTGTCGGATAAAATTACAGATGGTTTTGTGTTTTTAGCGATTTTAACGACTTCTGCGCTTCTCGGCGGAATTTTTCCCAATCGAATTATATCGTCATACTTTACTTCACGTACAATTTCCTTTGAAAAATACGAAGAAATATTATATTCAAATGCATGCTCCACATATCCTCCGCAAGTTCTGTTATCAAGCCTGAAAGACAAATCTACACTCTCGTTTGACCAGTTGAAAAAGCAAAGAGTGTGATAATCGTCATTAACTTCCATATCTACCGTGCACGCATACGGCATATCTTCAAATGCCGCACGATTGTACAGCTTAGTTTTAACAGACGGCATAAAAAGTCTTAAAAATTTAAGTTCTTCACTGCTTCCTATATTTCCCGCAATAACGGCACCGGAGCACATATATTCACACACTGCCAAAAGTTTCATTTCGTTTTGTGAAAAATTGGTGGAAAATCCGCCGTCGGCAAGAAGTCCGCAGCAGCATTGCCACCACAAATCGGTGTATCTGCGGTATGCAATTTGATTTACACAGTTTTTAAAGAAATCCGTGTTGTCGGAAATTTCGCTCCACTTTGGCGATGAGCTTATTTGAACTGCATCTGCTCTTCCTGCAAGAGGTGGCAAAAAGCCGTTTGCCATGTAAACTCTCCCCTCATCTCCAACAGCCTTTTTTATGGCATCTGCGGCATTTATATAAGCCTCGGTTATACTCAATGTGGGGTTGGCTAAAACAACGTCTTTTTGGCAAATAAATTCATTTGTAAAATCCACTATATGAAAATAGTATCCGCATGCCGAAAGCCTCTGATAGAGCATTTCAATCCATTCTATAACCGCAGGCGACGAAATATCCAAAATCACACATTCTTTACCGCAAACGTTTGTGCGGCAAACGGAGCCGTCGGCATGGCGCAAAAACATATTCGGATTTTCGCGATACAGATCGGACTCTTTTTCCGCAACGAAAGGCGCTGTCCAAATGCCCGGCTTAAAGCCTGCGTTTTCAATCTTCAGCGCCTCACGGCGCATATTATCGGAAAACGCTTCATCGGCATACCAATCTCCGATAAATTTTTGCCAACCGTTGCCTATTGTAAAATATTCAAATGGCGCTTTCATATTTTCGAGAAAATTGAGTTTATCCGATATATTTTCCGCCGTCACGTTTTTTGTAACCATATACACACTCATTTTTTTCGAAGTGTCATTTACATTGGGCGAAACAGCACTTCTATGCGAAGCATATCCGCCAATCAAACGCTCAAAATTACCGCCTGCGCTCACCCTTACCCAATCGGTAATTTTAATATCCCCCGGTTCCAATATACAATTAAATATTCCGCCGGCACGAATTGCTCTTGGCGTTCCATTGCAATCGAGAGAAAAGCTGATGTCTGTAAGCTGATTTTCGGCTGAAATGATTTCTATTGCGGTATATGAATTGCCGCTTTTGATAACAGTTATGCCGTCACCCGTTATAAGGGCATCTCCGCCTACCGAAATTTTAAGCATCATACCCT
>CAZSIY010000273.1:0-1999 GCA_964606825.1 uncultured Oscillospiraceae bacterium
TTTTTAACACTGATACTTTTTAAGCCGTTTGCCTATCTCGACACTTCGTTTCAGCTGTCGTTTTCCGCAACGGCGGGAATACTCGCGGGAATTTGGTTTATGCGGCGATTAAACATTAAAAACAAAAAGCTCAAATCCTTGGTTGAAAGCTGTACGGTTACTGTTTTCGCGTGGATTTTCACTCTTCCCGTAACCGCAATAACTTTTCAATCGGTTTCTCTCATAACGCTTTTTAGCAACCTCGTGGTTTTGTTTTTCATGCCATATCTTATGGGGTGCTCCTACATATTTGCGCTTATATGCCTTGTTATGCCGGCTTCGTTTTGCAAAGTTGCCGCGTGCATTACCGTAATTCCCGCCGAGGCCGTGCTTTTAATCGTAAAGACATTTGCCTCGGTTCCCTTTGCATCTGTTGCCATATCTTTAAAAGACATGACAGTGCTTTGCGCAAACATTGTATTAATTGTGGGAAGCGTGATATTGATTTTTGAAAAGAAACGCGTTGTCGCATATATTTTAATTGCGCTTATACCGATTGCAAATTTTTCGAATATAGCTTATAATACAAAAAAGAACAAGGAGTGTTTTGTGTCTTTTATAAACGTGGGTCAGGGCGAATGCGCCGTGATAAGGGCACCCGGCGGCAAAACGGTAATGATAGACTGCGGCTCGGAGTCTATCGAAAGTGTTGCCGAATACAACGTAATGCCCTATCTTGTAAGAAACGGCCTATACAAAATAGACACTGCCGTAATAACCCACTGGCACAGCGACCACACAAGCGGCCTGAAAACGCTTATAGAAAACAAAATGATAAAGCACCTTGCGATTTCCGACAAAATATACGGCGACGGAGAAATGGGCGTGGCAACGGAAATAATGAACATTGCCCGTACAAATAACGTATCTGTGAACTTTGTTTCAAAAGGCGACACACTCAATTTCGGCGATTTTTTAACTCTTGAAGTGCTGAGCCCTCAAAAATATATTAAAAACGACGCCAACAACGACTCACTTGTATTAATGGCAAATGTTTACGATAAGAAAATTCTTTTTGCCGCAGACATTACCGAAAAAGCTCAATATCTTTTAAGCAAAAACGACATTTCGACAGATATTTTAAAAGTTCCCCACCACGGCGGAAAATGCGAAACGGCAAACAAATTTTCAAGTGCCGCAAATCCTACATATACGGTGATTTCATGCGGCAAAAACAACAGATATTCTCACCCCGCCTCCGAAACTTTGGAACTTTACAAAAACTCGAAAATTTTAAGAACAGACACCATGAAAACAATAGAATTTACAATTACCGACAAAAACATTGAAAATTTAACGGGAGAAGAAAATGCAAAGAATTAAAACAGACATCAAAACAGGCGTATTTTCAAGTATTTACCTTTTATACGGCGACGAAAACTATCTTATCGACTACTACTCAAAGCAAATAGCCTCAAAATGCGTGGACGAAGGTACGGAAGATATGAACCTTCTGAAACTTTCGTCACCCCTGCCCGAGGAAGACGAAATTGACGGATTTATAAACTCGTATCCCTTTATGAGCGACAAAAAAGTTATATTAATACACAATTCGGGCATTTTAAAAAAGTCAACGGAGAACCAGAAGAACTTTTGGAATAGCATTATCGACTCTGTTCCCGAATATGCGATTATAATTTTTGCGGAAGAAAGCGTAGATAAGAGAAACGCCATATACAAAAAACTTTCAAAATCGGCGGTTGTGTGCGAATGTAAATATCAAAGCGTAACCGAACTTGCCTTGTGGGTAACGCGCATATTTAAAAGCTACGAAAAAGACATAAGCCGCCAAGATGCGATAAATCTTGCCGAAATGTGCGGTCCCGGAATGTACAACCTTAAAAACGAAGTGGAAAAATTAGCTTCCTACGCCTTAAACAAAATCGAGATTACCGCGGACGACATAGAGCGTGCTGTGTGCATAAATGTGGAAAACAAGTTTTTTGTCATGGTAGTTGAC
>CAZSIY010000274.1:0-1997 GCA_964606825.1 uncultured Oscillospiraceae bacterium
GCGATGCGTTTAAAATATGGGTAAACGGCAAAGAAATTTTAAGTTCCGACGAAACTCGTTTTTGGACACCATACAACAATTTCTGCCTTTGCGATTTTAATGAAGGCGATAACGAAATTGTGCTGAAACTTCTCAGAAGAACAGACAAACTTAAATTCAGCATAGGATTTAGAAAATATGACGGTAACCATTGGCATCGTTCCAAATGGCACATCGACTTGAGTTTTAAATAAAATATTGGAGGCTAACATGGAAAGATACGAATACGCAAAACAAGAATATGCAAAATACGGTGTAGACACAGAAAAAGCTATTGAAAAACTTAAAAATACGCCTGTTTCCATTCATTGCTGGCAAGGTGATGACGTTTTGGGATTTGACAGCTCGGAGAGTTTGTCCGGCGGAATACAAACAACGGGTAATTATCCCGGAAGAGCAAGAACTCCCGAAGAATTGATGGCGGATTTCGACACGGTTTTAAGCCTTGTTCCCGGAAAAAAGAAGATAAATCTTCACGCTTGCTATGCTGTATTTGACGGCGATGCGGCTGATAGAGATAAACTCCAACCCAAGCACTTTAAAAAATGGCTTGATTTTGCAAAAAAAAGAGGAATGGGAATTGACTTTAACCCCACATTTTTCTCTCACCCAATGGTAAAAGACAATCTCACACTCTCTTCCCCCGACGATAATGTGAGAAAATTTTGGATAGAACATGGAAAGCGTTGCCTTGAAATTTCTCAGTATTTTGCCGAAGAAACGGGTATTCCATGCGTTATGAACATATGGATCCCCGACGGCTACAAAGAGATGCCAGCTGACCGTTTAGGCCCCAGAAAGCGTTTTGCTGAGTCGCTCGACGAGATACTTTCAATTCCTTACGATAAAACAAAAGTCTTTGTGTGCCTCGAGTCGAAAGTTTTCGGTATCGGCATGGAGTCTTATACTGTCGGAAGTTCGGAATTTTGCATGAATTATGTTGCCACAAGAAAAATCACACCTCTTATGGACAATGGCCACTATCATCCCACGGAACTTGTTTCCGACAAAGTTTCCGCTATGCTTCTTTTCAACGAAAAGCTAGCTCTTCACATTACAAGGGGCGTTCGTTGGGATAGCGACCACGTTGTTTTGTTTGACGACGAAACTAAAGAGATAGCAAAAGAAATCGTTCGTGCCGATGCTCTTGAAAGAGTGTTTATCGCAACCGATTATTTTGATGCGTCAATAAACCGCCTTTCCGCTTGGATAACAGGTGTTCGTTCTGTTGAAAAAGCACTTCTCTATGCGCTTTTGGAACCCTCGGATGAATTTAAGAATTTGCAAAACAAATTTGATTTTACAAGCCTTATGTGTATGCAGGAAGAGCTTAAAACAATGCCTTTCGGCGATGTGTGGGATGAGTATTTGAGAAGAGAAAATGTTGAAAAAGACTATCTTACTAAGGTAAAAGAATATGAAGAAAGGGTATTGGTAAAGAGATAATGAAAAATATATTAAACGCATCTTTTGTTGAGGCAATGAAGAGAACAACCGCGAACATGTATCGCCTTGGTTGGGATGAGAGAAACGGTGGAAATATAAGCTGGATGCTCGAAGAAGAGGAAGTTGCTGAATATCTTGATTTAAATAACGTAATTCGCACCATTCCCACCGGTTTTGATGCAAAATCTCTTATAGGAAAAATATTCATCGTTACCGGAACGGGTAAGTATTTTAAAAATGTTGAGGTAGATCCCGAAAATAACTTGGGAATAATTCGTATTGCCGAGGACGGCACTACGGCAGAGCTTCTTTGGGGTTATAATGACGGCGGAAAGTTCACAAGTGAACTTCCGGCGCACCTTATGAGCCATATGGCAAGACTTTCGGTAAATCCTGAAAACAGAGTTATAATTCACTCACACCCCACAAATACTCTTGCCATGAATTTTGTGCATGAACTTGACGAAAAGAAGTTCACACACACTCTTTGGGAGATGTGCACCGAGTGTATT
>CAZSIY010000275.1:0-1994 GCA_964606825.1 uncultured Oscillospiraceae bacterium
CACCGTATATTATTAAAGCAACAAGTTACACAACGGATTATCTGGCGCTTTTGTCGTCGGTATATATGATTACCTATGCGGCGGGGCAACTTTTAAACGGCGTAATGGGTGACTTTGTAAAGCCTAAAAATATGGTATTTATAGGTCTTATTGCGGCAGGAGTGGCGTCGGCACTGTTTCCGATTGTAAAATATTCGGCACTGCAAATAGCATGTTTTGCCGTAATTGGGTACAGCTTGTCTATGCTTAGAGGCCCTCTTATGAAAATTATTTCCGAGAACATGAAAGCGAATTACGCACGTGTGGTTTGTGTGTTTTTCTCTTTTTCAAGTTTTGCCGGCCCGCTCATTGCCGGTTTGATTGCAATACTTTTTAAATGGGAAGCGGCGTTTGTTGTGGCAGGCGTATTAACTGTTTTCGTTGCTGTTTTTGCTTTTATCGCACTTACGGTTTTGGAACGCAAAAAAATAATTGCTTTTAGAAGCACAGGAAAAATAAGTATTCGGGAAATGTTCGGTGTTTTTAAGCTTGAAGGCTTTGCTTTTTACCTTATAATCGCATGTTTGGTGGAAATTGCCGCCACTTCTATCTCCTTTTGGATACCGACATTTTTAAACGAATATGCAAATTTTGATGAGAAAGAAGCAAGTATGGTGTTTTCGTTTATATCCCTTGCAAGAGCTATTATTCCCTTTGTCGCGCTCGGAATTTTTAAACTCTTGGGCGAGAATGATATTTTGATAATGAAAGGCTCGTATTTGGTGTCAATCATAGCTTTTGCAATTACGTTCTTTGTTCCGGCAGGAATGGGAACGGTGGTGTTTTTGCTTTTGGCATTGATGATGAATAGTCTCGTGTCTTCGCTTTTGTGGAGTATATATATTCCGAGCCTCGGAAAAACGGGAAAGGTCTCCGGAGTAAACGGCATATTGGATTGTACAGGTTACGTTGCGGCAAGCGCGGCAACAACAGCTTTTGCCAAAACTGTTGGATTTTTCGGCTGGCGAGGACTTATATTTGCATGGGGCGTGATACCGGTTGTGGGATTGATAGCGGCAGTTGTTTACGGGCGAAAAAAACAAAGCGATAACATTTAGTTATGATGACGGGGTAACTCAGGATAAGCGCTTGATTGAAATTTTTAACAAGTATAACTTAAAGGCCACATTTAACCTCAATTCGGAATTTTTGGGCAACTGCGATCACTTGATACGTGACGGAGTTGGAATTGACCATATTAAAAACAATCCCGAAGATGTAAAATACATATACGACGGTCATGAGATAGCTGTTCACACTCTTACTCATCCAAATCTTGTAAATGTCGAGGACGACAGTGAGGTAATTCGCCAAGTTGAAAATGACCGAATAAAGCTCTCGGAGCTTGTGGGATATGAAGTGGTGGGAATGGCATATCCGAGCGGCGGAAAAAACTGCGACGATAGGGTAGCTAAACTTATAAAAGAGAATACGGGAGTAAAATATGCCCGCACGGTAGACAACTCAAAAAGTTTTGAACCGTTTGCCGATTTGTTTCAATACAAGGGAACTTTGCATCATCACGAAGAGTGGAACATTCTTTTCGATATGGGAAGAGAATTTTTGGGATTAAACATCGATACGCCGAAAATCTTCTACGTATGGGGTCATTCCTACGAATTTGATATTTTTCCCGAGCGCTGGGAGGTATTTGAAAAGTTTTGTGAAATGATAAGCAATCGCGCCGATATTTTTTACGGCACAAATAAAGAAATATTATTAAAAAACGGAGAATTAAAATGAAAATCACACCTATGCTTTTTACGGATTTAAAAAACTACAATGCGGGTCAGTTTTCGCGTGATGTAATAGCGGGAATAATCGTGGCGATTATTGCTTTGCCGCTTTCAATTGCCCTTGCAATAGCTTCGGGCGTTGCTCCTGAGGCGGGAATTTACACGGCGGTTGTTGCCGGATTTATAACATCTCTTTTGGGCGGAAGCAGTGTTCAAATT
>CAZSIY010000276.1:0-1960 GCA_964606825.1 uncultured Oscillospiraceae bacterium
GGTGAAGACCGCCTTTAAATGTAAGGGTTTTCATTACAACACCTCTGTTTTAATTTTTGTGTTCGTTTAGCAAGTCGTTTTTGATGTTCCAAAGTTTTTGCGATAAATCCACATAGTAGTTGTGAGGATTTTCAAAGCGCTTAACCTCATCCCACAAACCGTTGGTTTGCTTTTCGCAATATGCGCGAATTGATTTGATATCGGGCGATTTATACACGCATTTTCCGTTTTCGAAAATCGGCACGAGAAGTTCTCTTGCGTAATAATTTGTTACGGTTTTTCTCTTCCAGGTGTGTTCCGGGTCGAAAAGAACGTAATCCGAGCCGTCGGGCGTGGGTTCATCAGCAAGGAGCATCAAGTCGGCAATTGCCTTGTCGTTTTCTTTGGAATAGAGCCTTACAAGTTTTTTGTTGCAAGGCGTTGTGATTTTGGCAATGTTTTCGCTGAGCTTTATTTTAGGAATTTCGGTATCGCCGTCGAAAACGGAAGCGAGTTTGTACACGCCGCCGAAAACAGGTTCGCTCTTTGAAGTGATAAGCCTTTCGCCAACACCGAACGAGTCGATACATGCTCCTTGGTTTAACAAATCTCTTATGATGTATTCGTCAAGAGAGTTTGAAACTACAATATTTACGTCGTTTAAGCCTTCGCGGTCGAGAATTGTTCTTACTTTTTTGGTAAGATAGGTAATGTCGCCGCTGTCTATTCTAACGCCTGCGGGCTTGTAGCCGTTTGGAATAAGGTATTCTTTAAACACTTTAATAGCATTCGGGAGCCCCGAATTTATTACGTTGTATGTGTCTATAAGCAAGGTGCATGCTTCGGGATAAGTTTTTGCGTATGCCATAAAAGCATCGTATTCGGTGTCGAAAAGCTGAACCCAGCTATGCGCCATGGTACCAAGGGCGGGAATTTGATATAGCTCGTCGCATATTGTGCACGCCGTGCCAACACACCCAGCGATATATGACGCTCTTGCACCGTATATTGCGCCGTATGCGCCTTGAGCACGCCTTGAACCGAATTCCATTACAGGCCTTCCTTTTGCGGCACGAACTATTCTGTTTGACTTTGTTGCAATGAGGCACTGGTGGTTTATCGTAAGCAAAATCATTGTTTCCAAAAGTTGTGCTTCGCTTACCGGGCCTATGATTTTAACAATGGGTTCGCCGGGAAAGATAGGAGTTCCCTCGGGAATTGCGTACACGTCGCAACTGAACCTGAAATTTTTGAGATATTTTAAAAATTTGTCGCAAAATATATTTTTCGAACGCAAATATTCGATGTCTTCGTCATTGAATTTTAATTCCGAAATGTATTCTATAAGCTGTTCCAAACCTGCCATAATCGCAAATCCGCCGTCATCGGGCACTTTTCTGAAAAACATGTCGAAGCACGCCTTTTTCTCGCTTACTCCGTGCTCCAAATATCCGTTTGACATGGTAAGCTCATAAAAATCCATAAGCATTGTCATATTTTGTTTTATGTCCATTATATTCACTCCATTTTTAAAACACTGCCGCAAAAAAATTTAAAAATGCGGCAGTGTTTTTATATATCAGTTGTTTTCGCCGAGAGCTTCTTCAAGCCAGTAAGCGCCGATATCCAGTGCTCTGTACAGGCCTTCGCGTTCAGCTTTTTTTACAATTCTTGCGCCCGACATAAGCGCAACTTCAACGTCGGTTGCAAGTTCGAGGTCTTTATAACCTTCGGTGTCCAAAATGTTTATGCAGATATAATACTCATCGGAAATATCGCCGTAAACAACGGTGCTTCCTCTTTTAACAAGAGGTCTTTTTTTGTATATCAGAGAGGTCTGCTCTTTCTTTTTTGCCAAAATGATCACTCCTTTAATATTTACCTTATATTTTAACACATAAATTGCAATCTGTAAAGTAATAATATACCTATTAAATGTAAATTTTTTTAAAATGCAAAAATTTTTAAGGAGCCTTTGTTA
>CAZSIY010000277.1:0-1936 GCA_964606825.1 uncultured Oscillospiraceae bacterium
GTTGTCATAAATGCTCATGGGGAACGGATTTGGCTTTTGGAAAACCATACCCACCTTTTTCCTTAGAATATTTACGTCGCAGTTTTTGTAAATATCCTCTCCGTCAAGAGTGATTTTTCCCTCAAATTTACATTCTTCCACAAGGTCGGTCATGCGGTTGAGGCATTTTAAAAACGTGGATTTTCCGCAACCCGAAGGCCCTATAAGAGCCGTTATTTGCCTTTGCGGAATCTCTATGTTTATGTTTTTAAGCGCTTGGTTTGCGCCGTACCAAAGGTTTGAATTTTCTACTTTAATGTTGCTCATTGCCTTGCTCCTTTTTTGTTTAACATTTTTGCCGCAAACTTTGCGGAAATGTTTATTATAAGCGTAGCACAAGAAGAATTGCGCCTATTGCGAAAGCTACGTTAAATTCGCCGCGCTCTTTTGCATACATGTAAAGCGCTACGGTGAGAGTAGAGCCGGCGTGCCCCGATTTTAAGGCGCTTGAAAACGGCATAATTTCGCTTGCCATGCCCGCGGTAAACATAAGTGCCGCGCTTTCTCCCACAATTCTGCCGACGGATAAAACACACCCCGTTACAATTCCGTCTACGGCAGAGGGCAAAACCACCGTGCGTATCATGTGCCATTTTCCGCATCCCAAAGCAAGCGCACCCTCGCGGTAAAGATTTGGCACGGATTTAAGACTTTCCTGCGTAGTGCGCACAATTGTTGGTAAAGTCATAATTGCGAGTGTAAAACTTCCTGCAAGGATAGATGTTTCAAGGGCGCAAAACTGCACGAATATAAGCATGCCCACAAGGCCGTAAATTACAGAAGGAATTCCCGCAAGAGCTTCCGTTGCAAGCTCTATGGTTCTTACGAGTTTTTTGCTTTTTGCGTATTCGTTTAGGTAAATTGCCGCGCCTACACCTATCGGAAGGGCAACCGCAAGAGTTATTGCTATTACGTAAAGCGTGTTTAGTATGTTTGGCAATATGCCGATTGTGTTTTTTATAAGGCTCGGCTTTGACGTTAAAAATTCAACCGAAATATTAGGTATTCCTCTGTATAAAATGTAGCCTATAATAAATATCAGCGTAATGACGATTGTGGCGGCAGAAAGGTAAATAATCGCTTTTAAAATGCTGTCTTTAAATTTTCTGTTTGAAGATATTTTGTGCTCCATACTTTATTTTTTCTCTCCTTTTACCGTTAAATTCAAAGCGAGATTAATGATTAAAATAAATACAAAAAGCACCAGCGCCACTGAAAAAAGTGCTTCTCTTTGTAAACCGGAAGAGTAAGACATTTCGCTCGCCACGGCAGTTGTTAAAAATCTTACGCTTTTAAATATACCGGGCATGTTTGCAACATTTCCCGAAACCATCATAACCGCCATTGCTTCGCCGAGGCTTCTTCCTATTCCCAACACAATAGCCGTTAAAATTCCGCTTTTTGCCGCGGGTATAATCACTTTAAATATGGTTTCTGTTTTGGTTGCGCCAAGCGCCAAAGAGGCTTCTTCATATTCTTTTGGCACGGCGGCGAGCGCCGTTTCTGATACCGATATTACCGAGGGCAATATCATAATAGCAAGCACGATTATTGCCGAAAAAAGGTTTGCACCGTCGGGTAGGTTAAACGCTTCGCGCACCACAGGCACAATTATTATCATTCCCAAAAGTCCGTAAACTACCGAGGGTATTCCAGAAAGCAGTTCTACGCTCGAGCGCATCGCCGATGCCAATTTTTTGTTTTTCGCAGTTGCAATAAACACCGCGCACATAAGACCTATCGGAACGCCGAGCACAACCGCGCCCAGTGTTCCGAATACGGAAGTTAGAATAAAGGGGAGAATTCCGTATTTCGGTTCGACGGCGGTAGAAGCCCAAACAGATCCGAACATAAAATCGAAAAATCCAATTTCCTTTATTGCCGGCATGCCGGAAAC
>CAZSIY010000278.1:0-1920 GCA_964606825.1 uncultured Oscillospiraceae bacterium
GCCTTACCTCCAATACAATTACAACAAAATTATGAATTTTTTCTCAAAATTTTCAAAAAAATGTTTAAAAAATTCATTTTTATATTGTAATTTTTCCGAAAAAATGTTATACTCTATGTGGTGATGAAAATGAATTATCAAAAAAGAACAGCAAATTTCGGCACCGTGTACCCTCTTCTCGCCGTTTTTCGGCAAAACGGTATGAAGTTGCCGGAAAGGTCGCTGTTTTACAGGCATACCACGGTTGAAATAGCATGCGTACTCGCGGGCGAAAGTGTGTGCAAAACGGAGCAAAAAGAATACAAAATTTCGCAAGGCGATGTTTTAATGTTTTCCCCCGGCGAAAAACATCAAATAACGCCGAATGAAGAACTGAAACTGCTTATAATCCATTTCGAACCTCGTTTTATATGGAACATGGGCGGTGATTTTCCCGAATCTTCACTTTTGAACATTTTTTTCTTCAAAAATGAAAAATTTGAAAATCTCATAGAAAAAACCAATCCTGTAGCTCCCAGAGTTCATAAAATTCTGCTCGCGGCGGAAAAAGAGCTTATAAGAAAAGACCAGGAGTACGTTCTCGCCGTAAAAATGTATATAGTGCAAATTCTGCTTTTAATTCTGAGAAATTTTGACTATACGGCAAGAATTATCCACTCCGCCAGCCGCGGCTACACCCTCGACGGCATGGAAACCGCCCTTGATTACATACATAAATTCACAAGAGAAGCAAAAGAACTGGACGAGCTTGCCGAAAAAGCCGAGCTCAGCCGCTCGCACTTTTGCACCGTGTTTAAAAAATATAACGGCATTTCCCCCTGGGATTACATAACCATAAGGCGTATAGAAAAAGCCGTGCATCTTATGCGCACCACAAAACTTGCCCACGGAAGAATTGCCGAAAAATGCGGTTTTAACAACAAGGCAAACTTTTACCGTGCGTGTCGAAAAGTAACCGACTACGTGTCGAAAACTTGATTTTTACAGAACTGCGAAAATATTTTTTGCGGTTCTTTTTGTTTACCTTAAAATTATTTTATCATGTTTTTAAAAGATGTCAATAGATACACGTAAAATAATGGGGGATATTAATTGCCCTGCTCGGCACGAAAATGCGGTTTGCTTTGCAAGGTATGCAAAGCAAAATGCAAGCCACACCGTAAGCCGGACAATCCTTATTGGTATAACTTTTGGCGAGCTCAAAAGTTATATATCCGCAGACACAGAGAACAAGACCGAAGAGCTCTTAAACCGGATACCGTTGAATGGAAATGATCTCATTTTAAATATAATCAATGTTTTGCCATATGGTTTTTATTTACAGTTACTTTAAAAGACGAATTTGAAACAATAAAGTCTCTTGTTACCGTATTTTTGCCGTCTTTTACCGTGCTTTCGTCCTCAAGTTGTTCGTTTACAAGGTTTGCGATAACGGCCGGGTCGCCGTAGCGACGAAGCTGCCTGTAAGTTGGCGTTAATTCGGGTTTTGCAAAATAAAATCCGAGTTTTACGTACAAAAGTATCAAAACAACAAGCAATGCTTTTGCCAAAAAGTAGTCGGTGCGCGAGGTTTCCATTTCCAAATCGCGCGCATCTATAAAATATTCGCAAAGGGTGAGGTTTTGACCGTCTTTTAAATTTTTCGAAAGTTCCGACATAACCGGGCGCGACTTTTCCACAAGAAATCCCTTTACCGTGTTTTTAGGCTTATCGCCCGGATTTGATACTATTGCCACCGTTTTCCCGCCGCATTCGGCAAGATAAACTTCAGCTGTTTCATATTCAATGGCTTTTGACTGCCCCATAGACATTTTTGCTGTAAAAACAGCGCCGGTTTCTCTGACATTGCTTATTTTCATCTCAAAAAAATATTTGTCGCCCTGCCAATAGCTTTCGCGGCGTGAAAATATAGACGTAGGC
>CAZSIY010000279.1:0-1914 GCA_964606825.1 uncultured Oscillospiraceae bacterium
GGCAGTACCTAAGAGAAAAACTTCAAAAGCAAGAAGAGATAAAAGAAGAGCTAACTGGAAGCTCACTTTGCCGGGTATGGTAAAATGCCCTAAGTGTCAGGAATTCAAATTACCGCACAGAGTTTGCAAATCCTGCGGCTATTATGACGGTAAAGAAGTTTTAAAAGCTGAGTAATTCAGGAATTTTGAGGGGTGCTGATTTTCAGCGCCCCTTACTTGTATTCGGCAGAAATCTTTTTCGGGAGGTATATTTTTGAAAAAGTATAAATATCTTTTTTTCGACCTCGACGGAACGATTACCGACTCCTGCGAGGGAATATATAAATCATTTATGTATGCGTTGGAATTTTTCGGCATAAACGTAGAAAATCCCGAAGATTTGCGCCCGGTAATCGGCCCTCCGCTCAAAAATTCTTTTATGGATTTGTTTGGCTTTGACGGAGAAAAAGCCGAGGCGGCGGTTGAAAAATACAGGGAGAGATTTTCTGTAAAGGGATTATACGAAAACCGCGTGTACAACGGCGTTGAGAGCCTTTTGAAATCGCTTAAAAGCAAGGGGTATTTTATTTGCCTTGCTACGAGCAAACCTGAAAAATTCGCAACCCGGTGCCTTGAACATTTTAAAATCGACTCTTATTTCGATTTTATCACAGGTGCTACTCTCGATGGCAGAATAAACAGCAAAGAAGACGTGATCGCCCATATTATAAATACCGTAA
This sequence comes from uncultured Oscillospiraceae bacterium, assembly GCA_964606825.1. Classification (GTDB taxonomy): domain Bacteria; phylum Bacillota; class Clostridia; order UMGS1810; family UMGS1810; genus CAKSIN01. The sequence continues at coordinate 720 of CAZSIY010000279.1, forward strand.
AAATTGACAATATGAGCGAAATTCTCATGATTGGCGACAGAAAATACGACCTTTTGGGCGCCGCTCATTTCGGCATAGATGCCCTCGGCGTTTTGTACGGCTACGGCTCAAAAGAAGAGCTCGAGGTTTGCCCCAATGTGGGGATTGTAAAAACGCCCCAAGATATAGAAAAATTTTTAGGAGAGTAAAAATGGCAAAAGCTGTTGTAAAGTCCGTAGACCCCGGCTCCATTGCCGACGACTGCGGCATAGTTTGCGGTGACGCAATTGTTAAAATAAACGGCAAAGAATTTGTGGATATTTTGGATTTCCGCTTTTTAACGTCAGATGATTACTACGTTGTGGAAGTGGAGAAAACCGACGGCACCACAGAGGAAATCGAAGTTATAAACGACCTCTATGAGCAGTTCGGTTGCGAATTTGAAAGCCAACTCATAGATAAACCCATGCTTTGCCGAAATAAATGCGTCTTTTGTTTTATGGACCAGCTCCCTCCCGACATGAGAAAAACCATGTATTTTAAAGATGACGACGTGAGACTTTCTTTCCTTGAGGGCAACTACGTTACCCTCACAAATTTAAAAGAAGCCGACATAGAGCGAATTTGCAACCTGCGTGTAAGCCCGATAAATGTTTCCGTGCACGTTACAAACCCCAAAAGACGGTGCGAAATGCTAAACAACCGCTTTGCGGGTAACGTTTTGAAAATTATGCGTCGTTTTGCCGATGCGGGCATTATGATGAACGGTCAAATAGTGCTTTGCCCGGGTCTTAACGACGGTGAATATCTTACAAAAACCCTTATGGATTTAAAAGAGTTTTTCCCCAATATTCAAAGCGTTTCCATAGTTCCCGTTGGCATTTCCGCTTATCGCGACGGCCTTTATCCCCTTAAATCTTTCGATGAAGCATCTTCAAAAAAAGTAATTAATCAGGTGGAAAAAATCAGCGGTGAGTTCTTAAAGGAGCTTGGCACAAGGCTTGTCTACCTTTCCGACGAATTTTATATAAACGCAAAAATGCCCTTGCCGTCTTACGATGCATATGAGGATTTTCCGCAAATCGAAAACGGCGTAGGCCTTATGACAACGCTTGAATATGAGTTTGACGAGGCGGTAAAATTCGTTTCCAAAGACTTAAAACCTCATAAAAAATCAATAGCCACTTCGGAAATTGCCTATGACTATATTGTGGCT
>CAZSIY010000280.1:0-1910 GCA_964606825.1 uncultured Oscillospiraceae bacterium
GAATAATAGGCCAGGAAATACGTATGTATGATGACGACGGCCAGTGGAATGTTATGTTTAATCTGTTTAAAGCTCTCTATCACAAAAATCCCGTAAGAATTGATATCGCCGGAACTGTTGAAAGTATAGCGAAAATCGATAAAGACGTGCTTTACAAATGCTACAACACTTATTACAATCCGTCAAATATGGTTGTGTGCGTTGTAGGCAATGTTGATGTGGAAGAAATTTTTGAAATTGTAGAGAAGAATATTTCTGAAAATCGCATGAGCGGTAAAGTAGAGAGTATTTTCGAAGATGAGCCAACTTCTGTAAATCAAAGCTATATCGAGTCTGAAGCAAGTGTTTCGCTTCCGCTGTTTAACATAGGTTTTAAAGATAATTATTTAAAAACCGGGAATGAAATTTTAAAACGCGAAACTGCTGTTGAAATCATAACCCGTATGCTTTGCGGAAGAAGTAGCAGTCTTTTTGAAACTATGTATAAAGAAGGACTCATAAACGACAGCTTCGGTTCCGATAATTCCACGGAACCCGAATTTGCCTGTGCTGTTGTTGGCGGTGAAAGCGAAAATCCCGTTAAGGTAAAAAATATGCTTCTCGAAGAAATTAAGATGCGCCGCGAAAACGGATTTTCCGCTGATGAGTTTAATAGAATAAAAAAAGCGTTTTACGGCTCGTATTTGAGAGTGTTCAACAATGTTGAAAACGTAGGTAATATGATAACAAGATATATCTTAAACGGTATAAATATATTCAGTTTTAAAGAAGTATACGACAGTATAGACCTTGATTACGTTAGCGAAGTTTTTAATGAAATATTTACGGAAGAAAACATGGCTTTAAGCGTTGTTTTACCGTCGGATAAGTAGTATCGGAGGCGCACAATGACTCAATCATACATTTCTTTTCCAAAATTAAATCTTACGTTTAATGTAGATAGCGTGGCTTTTACAATAGGCTCAAAAGATGTATACTGGTATGGAATTATAATTGCACTGGGTTTTTTGGCGGCGATTGCCGTGGCGGTTTTTCTTGCTAAAAAAAGCAACCTTGAACCCGAAATCATATACGATATAGTTATTTTCGGAACTCCGGCCGCCATAATTTGCGCAAGACTCTATTACGTTGCCTTTGAATGGAGCTATTATTCTGAAAATTGGGGCGAAATAGTTAAAATATGGAATGGCGGCATTGCCATATACGGTGCGATTATCGGGGCAGTGGTTTCAACGACTGTTTATTGCCGCGTAAAGAAGAAAAATCTTCCTCTTGTTTGCGATATCGGCGCCGTGGGACTTGTCGTAGGACAGATTTTCGGAAGATGGGGCAATTTTTTCAATCAAGAGGCTTTCGGCGGTAATACTACGCTTCCTTGGGGAATGACGGGCGATGTAATTGCAAAAAAAATAACCGAAATGGCAGCTGACGGAATTAATGCAGATCCGGCCATGCCCGTGCATCCCACGTTTTTATATGAGTCGCTTTGGAATTTGTGCTTGCTTTTGATTTTGTTGTTGATTTTCAAAAGGAAAAAATTTGACGGACAAATATTTTTAATCTATGTTGCAGGCTACGGGTTGGGAAGATTTTTAATAGAGGGGTTAAGAACAGACAGCCTCTACATAGGTATTTTCAGAGTTTCACAGATTGTTGCGGTGTGCAGTGCAACGGTTGCTTGCGCGGCAATAATATACAAATTTTTTAAAATTAAAGAAAAAGATACAAAAACTATTGAGATTTTTGAAAAAAAGTGATATAATTGGAACAGTGAATAATTAATGAAGAAAATCGTTTTTAGCGATTTTCAATCGAAATTATTCATCATTCATTATTAATTATTAATTATTCATTTTTAAAAGCCTTTTGGCTTTACTAACTTTTATTCTATAACAAATTATTGTGAGGTG
>CAZSIY010000281.1:0-1883 GCA_964606825.1 uncultured Oscillospiraceae bacterium
AGCAAAGACGGCTTTAAAGAAATTTCACCCGAAAACATTTCGGGAAACATAGAGGCGAAAAATGTTTCCTTTTCATACAGCAAAGATAAGAAACTTATCAAAAATTTAAACTTTTCGGTAAAACCCGGTATGCAAATAGCAATTGTAGGGCCCACAGGTTGCGGAAAAACCACGCTTATTAACCTTCTCATGCGCTTTTACGACGTTACGGACGGCGAAATTTCGGTTGACGGAGAAAACATCAACGACCTCACGCGATCGTCGCTTCGCCGCAGTTTCGGCATGGTTCTTCAAGACACCTGGCTTCGCTCGGGCACAATTCGCGAAAACATCGCCACAGCAAAGCCGAATGCAACCGACGAAGAGATAATTTCCGCCGCAAAAAGCGCCCACGCCCACAGCTTTATAAGGCGTTTGCCAAATGGATACGACACGGTAATTACCTCAAACGGCGGTGGACTTTCTCAGGGAGAAAAACAGCTCTTGTGCATAGCAAGGCTCATGCTCTGCCCTCCCCCGATGCTTATTTTGGACGAAGCCACCTCTTCGATAGATACCAGAACCGAAATTAAAATTCAAAGCGCGTTCAAAGCGCTTATGAAAGGGCGCACGAGCTTTATAGTGGCGCACAGACTCTCCACCGTAAAAGGCGCCGACCTCATTTTGGTTATGAAAGACGGCGACATCGTAGAACAGGGCACCCACGAACAGCTCATGGAAAAAGGCGGATTTTATCATAAAATTTATGACAGCCAATTTACAAATTAAAATACGCTATTGGCACGAGGGCACTTTTGTGGTAAAATGACTTCTGAAAGGCTGTGAAAAATATGAAAAAATTAATTCCCGTTTTTACCGCAATTGCGCTCGGCATCGCCCCAGTGGCAACTATTGCAGCAAGCAGTGAGGAAACAACTTTTAAAATACATCTTTGCCCCTCTGTTGATGAATATTACGAAATATTTGCCAAAAACAACGGCAAAACACCGGATCAGCTCTCAACCAAAGAAAAAATGATGCTTCAAGACCTTTGTGCAGCGGAACACAAAGGTCATAAGAGCGGCGTATGGTTTGACTTTTCCCAAAAGATAGACCAACCCGCGGAAAATTCCGAACTCATAGTTGCATTTTATTCAAACGGCGCCCTTACGAACACATTTAAGTCAAATTGCGAAGAAAACGCCGATTTAAACAAGAATTTATCTTGCGCCGAAACTCCCGATGCCGTGAAAGTGTTTTTGTGGGAAAAGGGCAATTTACGCCCGATTTGCGCATCAAAAAACGTGCTTAACGCCTCTTCTCTCACGAAAGCAAACGCCGAACTTGTAAAACTCATAAATGACGGACTTGCCGAAATCCACATAGAGCAGTTCAACGGAAACGGACGAAAGATAATAAACATCATTAAAAACTGTGCCGAAGATGCGAAAAAACAAGCCGACAAGCACCTGCTTACAAGCGAATACGTAAAAAGCTACTATGAAGATGAATTGTTATCGGCAAAAGTATACTACGACGGTTTGGAAGGAAGTGCCCGCGCCGATTTTCAAAACGCCGCCTCCAAAATTTCTTCCACTGAACCGGGTGCAAAACTTATTCAATACCTCGGACTTGAAAGCTGGCTTACGAAAACCACCGTCTCCGCAAAATAAATCTTAAGCGATGAATGAATTTTTATTTGTTCATCGCTTTTTTGCACGATAAAGCAATTAAATCGGTGGTATTTTCGACCGCAATCAAATTTTTTTGAAAAAATCGAAAAAATTTCAAAAAAAAGTGTTGACAAGCTCATAAATTTATGGTATTATATGCAAGTACTGTTTGAGACGGGAGTTTAGCTCAGCTGGGAGAGCATCTGCCTTACAAGCAGAGGGTCATAGGTT
>CAZSIY010000282.1:0-1871 GCA_964606825.1 uncultured Oscillospiraceae bacterium
TATATAATTATCCGTCAACAAGGGCGGTTAATTATCAAAAATTATTTCATAAGCTGTAACATTCTTGCACACATAACGGCAACTTCCGCACGGGTTGCAAAGCCTTTCGGGTTTACTGCGCCGTCAGAACCTTGAATAATTCCTGCCTTGACCATTGATGCCATAGCTGATGCGGCATAATCCGAGATGTCGTCTTTGTCCGCAAACGCATCAAGAACTGTCATATCGTCTGTTTCTGCGATATAATTTTTATTTAAAAATGCACGATATGCAAGTGTTATCAAATCCTGTCTTGTAATGCTGTTTTCAGGCATAAAGTTGTCACCGTCACCGCTTGCAACTCCTGCTGCCCTTGCACTTCCGACAGCGTTATAATAATACGCCGATGTAGGCACGTCTGCAAAATTTTCGGTAAATTCGTCATTTATGCCCAACATTCTGGTAAGTATCAGAATGAAATCGCCACGCTTAATATTAGCCGACGGTGCAAACTCCGTATCGCTTATACCGCTTATAATGCCTTTATTTTTCAGCGTATAGATAGAATCTTTTGCCCAAGCGTGATTTCCAAGGTCTATAAAAGTTTCTTTTGATGTATTTGTTGTACCTCCGCCAAATCCACCGCTGAAACCTCCGCCGGAGCTACCGCCTGACGAACCACCTGAGTTTCCACCCGATGAGCCGCCAGAGCCACTACCTGAGCCGCCACCTGCACCGGAACCACCGCCCGAGCCGGAACCACCGCCCGAGCCACTGTCGTTGCCGCCTTGCGGTTTGTCATCTTTTTTGTCATCTGTTGTGTCTTTTATATTAGAAAAGACTTCTAAATCATAAGTATCAACTTTTCCGTCACGGTTGAAGTCGGCAGATATGCTGTATTCATTCTTGGCAATGAAATTTTCTGCCATTTTTTTATCTTCAATGTCAACCTTGCTGTCATTATTGACATCACCCGGAATAAAATCAGAGCTTGTAAGTTTTAATTCGTCATTGAACTTAACTCCTGTTTTTTTATAGGTCACATAGCCTATACCCGAAACCTCGACAGTATATGTGTCATTTGCAATAACTGTATTTTCAACAACAAAGGTAGGTGTTGTTGTTGTACCATCACGATGTCCGCCGACGGAGATTGATTTGTTATCAACCTGTATTATTGTTTCATCGCCCGACTTGTTTTCATTTGTGATTTTTATTGTTATTCCGGTATCGTTTAAGGCTGTGAAATCAAGCACCTTATCCATAGCCAAGCGGATAACTGCCGATTTTCCGACATTCTCTTCGGCACTTGCCGTAAGTGTTATGGTTTGAGTTGTGTTAGGGTGTATATCGGTGTCATTCACCGTACAATATGTGTTTTCAAAATCTTCAAGGTTTAATGTAACGTTTTTTCCTGCATCACCCGAAAATGTTATAATAAACAAATCTCCGTTATCTGACAAATCCATTCCTTTCATTGAAATAATGGTTGTTGTAAGTCTGCCGTTTTTATCCGCTTTCGCTGTCCAATAGTTGCCATTGTCGGGATTGTTTTCGCCCTTTAGAAATTGAGTTTTCTTGTACTGCAAATCGCCCTCAAAATCAAATGCCATTTGTGCAATGGTAGCATCACCATCCACGCCATTCACGCTGACACGCACCTTTGCTTCACCTTTCAAAGTATCGGCGGAATCTGTAATATCGGTGAATTTCACCTCGATGTTTTTCACTTCTTCCGCAAATACGGGAATAGACGAAAATGCAAGACATGCCGCTATTGCAAGCGTTCCGATTTTCGGCAAAATTTTTCCTTTCATAACTTTCGTACCTCCTGTTATTTAGCTGATTAAAATATATTTTCTAAATATATTTCCAAAAATTATTTATCTGCC
>CAZSIY010000283.1:0-1871 GCA_964606825.1 uncultured Oscillospiraceae bacterium
CTTTTAAGAACATTTTCTCATTCAAAGAGGAATTTTATTCGTAAAAAGTTTTAGTGCACCATATGGCAAGCATTTTCACTTTAAACGTAAATATGCCCCGATATTTCCCAATCGGAGCATATATCATTAATTATATTTTTTAATTTCAAAAGTGTTTCCAACAAGTTTTTTAAACTCGTTTAAGTTTTCAACCTCGCCGTTTGCAATCATTTGTGCGCCGAGATTTCCCAACGCCGTAGCCTCTCCGGGGCCGGCGTAAACAGTTCTTTTGCTCTCTTTTGCGGTAAGTTTATTAAGATAAACCGCATTTGAGCCGCCTCCGATTATATTAATCGAAGAATATTTATTTCCCGTGAGTTTTTCAAGCTGACAAGCGCAAGCTGCATAGCATTTTGCAAGGCTTCGATATATTATGCGCGCATATTCTCCCGGAGTTTCGGGTGCTTGCATGTTGTGCCCCGAGCAATAATCGTATATAGCCTTTTTCATGGACTTTGGCGAAAGGAATATCTCGTCATTGCAATCTACAATACTCTCTATATTTGAATTTTCAGCTAAATCGCATAGCTCTGCAAATGAATACTCGTCATTATACTCGTGGCGAACCTGTTGTATCATCCAAAGGCCCATTATGTTCTCCAAAAGTGTTATACCTCTAAATCCGCCCTCATTGCTAAGCCCCATATCGCGGCAAGTAAGTCTGCAATCTGGATTTTCAAGTTCTATCCCCATAAGTGACCATGTGCCCGAGCTTATATAAATGCCGTCATCGGCGCCTTCGGGTATTGCCATAATCGCAGAAGCGGTATCGTGTGATGAAGTTAGAATAACTTTTGTATCAAATCCGACTTCTTTTGCAATTCCAGGAAGAAGATTTCCTACCGTTTCTGACGGTTTGTGAATTTCTTTGAATATTTTTCTCGGAATACCGAGCACTTCGATGATTTCATCATCCCAAGTTTGAGTTTTAGCATTTACAAGCTCGCTTGTTGTGGCGTTAGTATATTCTTGCATCATATTTCCGGTAAGCAGGAAATTAAAGTAATCCGGAAGCATCAAAAGGTGTTCCGCTTCAAACAAACCGGGCGAATTTGCCATTACGCAAGATGCAAGCTGAAATATGGTGTTAAAACTATGGCTCTGTATACCAGTTTTTTCATATCTTTTGTCAGCGGAAATTTTCTCATTCACATAGCCTACCGCCACATTCGTGCGGTCGTCGCGATAACTTACCGCATCGCCGAGTCTTTTTTTGTTTTTATCGAGAAAAACGTAATCTACGCCCCAGGTATCAATACCCATGCTAACCGGAATTTTCCCAAGTTCGGCGCATTTTTTCATTCCCACTTTAATCTCGCTAAAGAGCCTGTCTATTTCCCAGCACAAGGTGCCGTTTGAATTTGCAACAGGGCCGTTTTGAAAACGATGTATTTCCTCAGTTACGAGCTTTCCGTTTTCAATATGGCAAAGAATGTGTCTGCCGCTTGATGCTCCAAAATCCACCGCAAGATAATAATTCATAAATGCCTCCTACAAATTCAAAAAGTCTTTTCTGTATTCCACGCCGAATGCTTCCGCAAGCTCTTGCATTTCCTCATCTTTAATGGTGTTAATTCTGTGAAGATGAGCTGTGAGCATGTAAATTTGAGCGGCCTTTTCCACGGTTTCTATAAGGCCGAATGTTTCATCGAGGTCTTTTCCCGCACCGTAAATACCGTGCATGCCCCAAACAACAAGGCGAAATTCTTTCATTTTTTCAGCCGTTGCCTCACCTATTGTATTATTTCCGCAAAGCATCCAAGGAAGTATTCCCACGCCGTCGGGGAAAACAACAATACACTCGGTGCACATTTCCCAAAGAGTGTGAGTGA
>CAZSIY010000284.1:0-1868 GCA_964606825.1 uncultured Oscillospiraceae bacterium
AAAGTCAACTCATGTTCGCCCAAAGAGAGGGTATCGCCGTCGGAGACTACAATGCGCCTGTCTTCAAAGGCGGTGCCGAAGAACTTTTTCATCATATTAAAAGCCGCGGAAGATGCCACGATTACGGCGTTTTGATATTTTTCGGCAAAATTCATGATATTTGCCGAGTGGTCGGGCTCCATATGCTGAACGATGAGGTAATCGGGAGTTTTTCCGCCGAGGGCATTTTCCAAATTTTCAAGCCACTCATCTTTAAAGTTTTTATCCACGGTGTCGGTAACGGCGATTTTTTCATCTGAAATTACATAGGAATTGTACGCCATACCGTTCGGCACGATGTACTGACCTTCGAAAAGGTCAAGGTTTCGGTCGTTAACACCTACATATTTTATATTTTCCGATACTCGCATCTTTCACACCTCGCTTACTTAATATCTTCGGGGGAAGCCATGGCAACGCCCGCTTTTTCAAGGAGAGTCATAGCTTCTTCCTCGTTGTCGGATTTTAGCACCATGAGAGCCTTACCCTCGGTTTTTGTAAGAAAAGCGTACATATATTCAATGTTTAAGCCGCCCTTTGTAAGAACGCTCAAAACATTTGCAAGGCCGCCGGAGCGGTCGTCTATAAACACGGCAACAACGTCGGTCAATTTTGAAATAACGCCGATATTTTGGAGCACCTCTTTTGCTTTTGAAACGTCGTCTACAATAAGGCGAAGTATGCCGAAATCGGTAGTATCGGCAATGGAGAGGGCGCGGATATTTATTCCGCTTTTTCCCAAATTGTCAATTATTGCTTCGAGCCTGCCGGGTTTGTTTTCAACAAAAATAGAAAGCTGTTTTAAAAACATATAAATCCTCCATTCTGCGCAATTAATTTTTTCTTAAATCTATTACTCTTTTTGCCTTACCTTCGCTACGCTCTATGGATTTCGGGTTTACAAGTTTTACCTTGGGGCCGATGCCGAGCGTGCTTCTTAAATTTTCGGTGATGGTGCGCTCCAAACGTTCGATGCCTTTTACGCCGTCGGAGAATATGCCTTCGCTCATTTCCACTTTTACTTCAAAGGTATCGGTGTTGTTTACGCGGTCTACGATGATTTGATAGTTGGGGGTTACGCCCTCGCCCACTTTTAAGAGAACCTCTTCAATCTGCGACGGGAACACATTTACACCTCTTATTATGAGCATGTCGTCGGTTCTGCCGTGGGGTTTATTCATGCGGACGTGGGTTCTTCCGCACTTGCACTTTTCGTAATTCAAAGAGCAAATATCTCTTGTGCGATAGCGAATAACGGGGAAGCCTTCTTTGGTGATTGTGGTAAACACAAGCTCGCCCGTTGCGCCCTCGGGGAGAACGTCTCCGGTGTCGGGGTCTATGATTTCGGGAATGAAATTATCCTCGCACACGTGCATGCCGCACTGATACTCGCACTCGTAAGATACGCCGGGGCCCATGATTTCGGAAAGACCATAGATGTCGTAAGCTTTTATGCCGAGGCCTTCTTCTATTTGAGCGCGCATTTCCTCGGTCCAGGGTTCTGCACCGAAAATGCCCGCCTTTAGGCTGAGTTGATCTTTAACGCCCATTTCGGCAATGGTTTCCGCAAGGTACATTGCATAAGACGGCGTACAGCAAAGCACGGTAGCGCCGAAGTCTATCATTGTTTGGATTTGTCTTTGAGTGTTTCCGGAAGAGATTGGAATAGCGGTAGCGCCTATTCTCACAGCGCCGTCGTGGGCGCCGAAGCCGCCCGTAAAGAGGCCGAGGCCGTAGGAAACCAGAACAAAGTCAATTTAATAAGCTCCACAAGCGGCTAAAAATCTTGCAAAGCAGTCTGCCCACAAGTCAAGGTCGTTATAGGTATA
>CAZSIY010000285.1:0-1864 GCA_964606825.1 uncultured Oscillospiraceae bacterium
CATCGCTGTTTCCTATCAAAATCCAAATCTTTTGGTTCTTCGGAGAAACGAGTGTGGTTTTGAGGTAAACACACATTTGCCCTTTCATACCGGTATTTTCTTCAACCGGAATTACATCTTCATAGGCATATATGGTATCCATGCAATCGCTTTTCGGAAAACAAAGTGTACTTTCGTCGATATACTGTTTGTCCAAAAGCACTTCGTTATTTACCATGCAAACCAAATCGGGCAAAACGCAACCTTCGCCATGAGGACTCGGATATCGAGGGTCTATAGGTCTGTCGAGTTGTTCGAAGTAAGGACCGCATGCTTCCCATGGAACAGGCTCTATTTTCAAAATCTCATCTTCAAGACCTTGTTCTGTAGGAATGATTATATCCAACTTCGGAAGTGTTTTTTTCACATTTTGAAATTCATTCGGAACGTCTGTTATTTCAAGGCAATCATTTTCTATTTTGAGCGCAATTTTCATGGTATCTTCGGCAAGACTTTTTATGCTATCCGACGGGCGAACCACATCTATACCACATATAAAATAATCATTTATGAGCTTATTTACATCGCCCATTTTTTTATATCCGATAACAATTCCCAAAAGTGCCGCCGCGCTTGCGCAAGTGCAATCGGTATCATATCCGCATTTAAGAGTAATGTTTATTGTTTTTCTCATGTCCATTTCGCCGTACAGCAATCCCAAAACCACAAATCCGAGATTTTGCACAACATTTGTAAAATCGGGATGAGAATATTTGCAAATTATCATTTTCCTAACTTCGTGATAATTGGCACCTCTTTCGTATAAGAAAACAATATCATCAAAACAGTTTCTCAATTTACAATCGATAGGTATATATTTTATCGCTTTTCTTATAACTGTTTTTATGTCGGTTTCAAAAAACGCCAAAGCCTCTGCCGCGGCAAGAAACTGCTCCGCATAAACGGAATTGTCCGCATGGTCGAGCACAGCATCTATGTATGCGTAATCCGCCGCCAACTTGGGATTTCCGGCGCTTATAAGGCCCCATATTTCAGAACGTATCGGGCAACCCATGCCCTCTTTGTAAAAAGAATTGTTCAAAATTCCGCTGTACGGCGGCTCAATTCCGCGTTCGTAATTTTTCATAAAATATCCGTATTCCGAAAATGGATACCAACATTTTTCAATCCAAGCGTCGGCGAGGTCGTTCGAGGTGATATTTACGCCTTTCTTTTCAAGAACTTCAAGCCACAAAAGCTGTATATCCAAATCGTCATTAGGCAAGTCGGGATTGTAAATTTCTTCAAAATCATCTACATCTATAATCTTTTTAATTCCTTCAACCGGTGCACCCGCCGCACCGCCGAGGCACTTGCCGTACCAGCAACCGTGAATTTTATCAAGCATTTCAAAATAACTTATCTTATTCATCAAAATCCTCCAAAATATGTTTAAAACTATATCATCAAATAGCCACATGGCTACAAAATCCGTCAAGCCTTAAGAATTTATACAATAAAATCCTATCGTGTATAATTATAGTTTATTTGCCTTTGGTTGTCAAGCCTATATTTTGTCAACCTATATGCAAAATTTTGCTTATTTAACGTTTGGGAAAAGGTAATTCATCATACGTTGAATTAAAAAGATTTTCCAAATCTAAAATAGGACGGTCATATATTTTCCTCTAAAAATCTGTTTTTAATACTCGGATAGGTTTTTGCCTGTTCGAAAGACAACCCCCGAAATTCCACTGCTTATGCGGATTTTCGGGGATTTATTTTATTCAAATTCGCCACCGCAAAACCGACCTTAACTGATTTCGTTTTAACGTAGTGGCACAAATTGATTTGCTTTGTCTTAGATTATCCTATTTACATAGGT
>CAZSIY010000286.1:0-1845 GCA_964606825.1 uncultured Oscillospiraceae bacterium
GCAACACTGCTTCTGTCCGACGGCAAATCAATGGAAATTGTTTTTGTCTTAGAAGTTTGAGCGGGTTCTTCTTTTTTCTCTTCTTCGCTCATTTTTCCGGCCACTTTTACGTTTATTGCAGTTTTCGCTTTTACGGTTTCACCACTTGCTACGCTTTGATTAATTACCGTTCCCGGCTGATAAATATCGCTCTCCACGTATTCCACTTCGCCCATTTTGAGGTTATTTTTAAGAAGAAGCTGTTCTGCAGCATCAATCTTACTGCCTACAAGATAAGGCACAACCACTTCTATATCATCATATCCTTTGCTTACATAAAGTGTAAGTTTTGAACCCTTTTGCTTTATGCTTATAACACAGCCTTCGGCGATTTCCATATCGGATTTTTCTTCAACGGTAATTTTGTAGCCGTTCTTTTTAAGTTCTTCTTCGGCTTTTTCGGCTTTCATGCCCACATACTCGTCAAAATCCACATCACCGGGACCATCGCTCAAATAAACTACAATCACTTCGCCTTTTTTAACCTTTCTTCCGGCGGCGGTTTTTTGCTCCACAATGTTGTCTATGTCCTCGGCACTGTTTACGCGGTCGCCGATTTCCAAAACAAGGCCCATTCTGTCAGCTTTTTGGTAAGCAAGGTCGTAGTTCATGCCCAAAAAGTTAGGAACCTTTATATCCTCATTGTTAAAGAGCGCAAAAATCGGCAAATCAGGATACAAAACCCAGGTAATTCCTAAAGAAATTCCTCCAACGACTAAAAATGCAATCAAAATTGCGGCAAAAATCATATTGCCTAAACCTTTTTCCTCGTCATCGTCATCAACAGTTTCATCAAATGCAACATTTTCTTCGTCTTCAACAATTTGCACGTCGTTATCTTCAATTACGGCAACTTCATCGGAAGTTTCTTCTTCAGGCAAAAGCCTCGTCATTATCGCTTCAAGATCGCTTTTCATGGAAGTTATGGATTGATAACGTTTTCTCGTTTCCTTGCAAACGGCTTTGAGCACAATTTCCTGAAGTTCAGCAGGAATATCCGCAACGAGCTCTTTGGGCGGAATGGGTTTTTCTTCAAGATGTTTCATGGCAACTGCAACCGGAGAGTCACTCTCAAAGGGCACGCGGCCGGTAAGCATTTCGTAAAGCACTATTCCCAGAGAATAAATGTCCGACTTGCAATCCACATATCCGCCTCTTGCCTGCTCGGGAGAAATATAGTGAACCGAACCTAAAATATTATCTCCCACTTGCATTGTAGCGTTACTGCTTGCGCGGGCAATGCCGAAATCCGTAACTTTTATGCGGTTATCCGTTGTAATCATAATATTGTGAGGTTTTATGTCGCGGTGCACAATATTTTTTTCGTGAGCCGCTTCGAGCGCCGCGCAGATTTGAACGGCAATGTATGCCGCTTCTCTACAAGGAATTCTACCCTTGTTTTTAATATATTCTTTTAAAGTTATGCCGTCTATATACTCCATAACAATATAATGGCAACCCTTATCTTCACCGACATCGTAAATCGACACGATATTAGGGTGAGTAAGCCCTGCGGCAGACTGAGCTTCAGTGTTAAATCTATCGATAAATTCGTCGCCGCCCTCAAGGTCGTTTCTTAAAACTTTAACCGCAACCGTGCGATTTAAAAGCCGACAATGCGCCTTATATACATAGGCCATTCCGCCCTTTCCTATTTCTTCGAGTATTTCATATCTGTCACCGAGAATTGTTCCTATCATAGTAAATCTCCTCATCAATTTATTTCAACGGCCGCCACCGATATGTTATCTCTGCCGCCGTTATCGTTGGCAAGGGTAACGAGTGAATGAACAGCCTCATTAATAT
>CAZSIY010000287.1:0-1837 GCA_964606825.1 uncultured Oscillospiraceae bacterium
GTTCAGACGCGCAAATCATTCCGTTGTCAAAAGTTTTTGAATGTATCACGGAGCTTACGGCAAGGATAATATCCGCGCTTTCGTCTATAATCGCAGGGGTATTTCCCGCGCCTACTCCGATAGCGGGTTTTCCGCTCGAATACGCCGCTTTCACCATACCTGGTCCACCGGTGGCAAGAATTATATCGGCTTCTTTCATGAGAAGGTTTGTCATTTCAAGGCTGGGAATATCAATCCAATTTATAATTCCTTGGGGAGCTCCCGCCTCTTGCGCCGCTTTCATGATAATTTTTGCCGCCTGTGCGGTGCAATCTTTTGCACGTGGGTGGGGAGAAATTACAATGGAATTTCTTGTTTTAAGCGCCAAAAGGCACTTAAAAATCGCCGTGGAAGTAGGGTTGGTGGTGGGAATTACCGCGGCTATCACGCCTATCGGCTCGGCAATTTTTACCGTTCCATACGCCTCATCTTCTTCAAGCACGCCGCAAGTTTTGGTGTTTTTATACGCGTTGTAAATATATTCGGCGGCGTAATGATTTTTTATAACCTTGTCTTCAAAAACGCCCATTCCCGTTTCTTCGACAGCCGATTTTGCAAGCGGAATTCTCATTTTATTTGCCGCCAATGCCGCCGCGAGGAAAATTTTATCCACCTGCTCCTGCGTATACGAAGAAAAAACTTGCTGAGCCTTTCTCATTTCGGAAATCGCTTTCAAAAGCGTTTTCTCCGAATTGATAACAATTCTTTCCCTATTCATCAAACATGCCTCCTTCACAAATTAAACCATCTTTCGTTGATACAATTGTACCACTTTTATCCGGAGTTGTGAATTGTTTAATTTACATATCGGTAATGCATATATCTATATATCGCATATCGTTTTAAAATAAAACCATATCTATATAGTTGTCCAATATTGAATAAGGTATACATTATTTATAATTCGACATTTATATTAAAAATCCTTTTAATTTTATCACATTATCTTCCGCTTTGCAAGTGTCTGAATTCCGACGGTGTTGTTCCGGTGAGTTTGCGAAATTTGAGCACGAAATAACTCGTGCTCGAAAATCCGCACCTGCTCCCTATTTCGCACACGGAAAAATCCGAATTTTGCACAAGCATCTCTTTTGCTTTTTGAATTCTAACCTTATTTATATACTCTGTGGGGCGCATGCCGAGAGCATTTTTAAAAAGCGTGCATGTATGCTCATTTGAAACGCCGAGCACATTTGCCACATCGCCCAAAGTAATGTCATTTCCGCAATTTTCGGTAATATATTCCACAGCGGGCATCATTTTTGAAAACGAAGAATTTGCCGAAATCCCCGCCTCGGGTTTGCATATTAAAAGAAGTTTGTATAAAAGTGCGGAAGACTGAACCGCCCAGTCGGCATTTCCACCGTGATATGCGATTTTTTTCACGATGCGCTCAATCCTGTCGAAATTTTCAAAATTATATACGCCGTTTTTTAAATTTGAAAGTTGTTTTACGCCGTAGCCGTTGTAGGTAATCCAATCGGTAATCCATTCGTCGCTTGTTTTATGGTAGTCGTGGAGGCTGTTTTTTTCAAGGAAAAGCACATCACCGGGTTTCAACGCAATTTGCGAGCCGTTTACAAAAGCGGTTCCCGTTCCGTCAAGGCACAAGAGAAGCTGATGATCACCAAGGCCGTTTTCTCTTAAGATTTCTTCCTGTCTGTAATTTATCCCAACCGTCTCCACGTAATACGGCAAAGATTTTTCGCGTTCGGTGTTTACCGGAAAAAAGAGTTTTTGTTTCACTAAAATCCCACCTTAAAATTTTTATATCTTTTCTTAAAATTTTCTAATAGAC
>CAZSIY010000288.1:0-1801 GCA_964606825.1 uncultured Oscillospiraceae bacterium
ATTTAATTATTTTACAAAAATTGTTTCGTTGTCAAGCACGGGCGTCATACTATCCATATCGCTCCAGGCGAAAATTTTTACATACTCCGTTTGGCTCGGAAAATCAAACTCGCCTATATCAACATCTGCCACTTCTTTTGACGTTACGGTTACGTTCAAATTTGTAATTTTGATTGACACGAGTTTATCTTCGTCATCAAAAGCGGCCGCTATGAGCTTTTTATTATTCAAGGATAACGCGGTTGCACTTGAATTTCTTATTGCTATTTTGCCGTCGCTCAATATCGCACTTTCAAACCCGCTTTCGATTTCTTGGGGTTCGTATGCTATCACATTGTCAATTCCGGTATTTTTATTTTGAATATATAGCGAAATGTCGCCGCCTTTCCACCAAGGCGTGCACAAATCGTCTATTGGCATATCGGCAGCCGAAGAAACATCTATCTCCTCGCCGTTTATGTACAATTGGCTTACAAACATTCTGTCTTGCTTTTCAAAAGTTCTTTTTTCCAAAATAAAAAATATATGCGCCCAACCGTTTTTTGAAGCTATGTCATACTCTATATTGTAAGCACTATTTTGTTCCTTAAAAATTTTAAACATAGTGGCGAATTTAAGAGCATACTGATTACCTATTTTCAAGCGAACATATAAACTAGGGTCGGTACTCACCTGATAGCTAAACCCTATTGCTAATTTATCAAAATTCATATCATCTTTTTCGTTTAAAACTATATTGGTTTTGTTTTGGTTTGGTAATGCATATATATTGCCATTTCCTATCTTTGCAATTGCAGCATGTGATGAATTCGATAGCGATACGCTGTTAGGCGAATTTGAGCTTTTTATACTTTTCTCGGGAACCCTATTTTCAAAATCATCATCTGTGTAAAGAGTTTTTACAGGCGCCATAAACGTAAGAATTTTGTTTTTGGTAGCTATTGTTTCGTTATTTGGCGTGTAAACCAAAACATTGTCAACAGCAACGGAAGCAGCGCTATCCACCGCAAGTGTGATTTCGCCCGAAAAATCCGCTGTTATAAAATTAGGCTCGCCGCTTGCAAACGCACAGTCGCCAACTGAATACTCAAAGCTGTTATTTGTAAACCTTTCAAGTTTTATGTATGATGCACCGGTGACATTGTCGCACACTTTTCTGAAAACCATGTTTATGTGGTTCCACGAGGTTCCTGCAGAAGTATCTATATATCCCACATTTTCAAACGCATTTTCTCCGTTTTCCGTATAATACAAAACTTCACTCGCCGACGATTTTACATTAATCTTAAATACCGATTTTCCGCCTATATCAAGGCTTGCGCTCGAAACACTTTTCGACTCGGAAGACGTATTTGCAACATCAAAGGAAACAGCAACCGCATCTCCTACCGAAAAATCCTCTACGCCGTTTGCCAAGCAAAGCTCTTGCTCGCTCTGCAAAGCAAGGTATTTATTTCCGTTATCGTCAGTTTTCAATTCGCCGAAATCAGCACTAAAACCCGACTCAAAATCAATGTCGGATATCGCATTTTTAACGGTGCCGTTCCCAGAAGTTGCGGCAACGCTCGTTTTCGAAATGTTTTCAGCAGCCAAAGCCGAAAAACTTCCGAAAATGGTTGTAAGTGCTAATAAAGAAACTGCCGTTAAGCTTAAAAATTTGTTATTCATAAAAACACCGCCATAAAAATGTTAAATTCTACATATTATGATATCATATTACATATTATTTTGCAATATATTTTTGTAAATTCTACACCACTTACAAATTAAAGAACCGTGTTTTTATTTCCGAAGCCGTTTT
>CAZSIY010000289.1:0-1793 GCA_964606825.1 uncultured Oscillospiraceae bacterium
GAATTGGAACAATCGTATGTGCGGTTTTAGTTGGAATGGTTGCGGAACATTTTCTACCAATCAACGAGAAGATGGTGGAGCATGTGCTGAAGACTGCAGGGGTGTAGAAGAGAAGGGGGATAAGATGGGATTATTCAGTTTTTTAAAACCAAACAAAAAATCAACAAAAACAAATAAGAATATCATTTATGAATATCATGGATATGATGAACTTCCTGATGATTATGATGTTTTAGAAAAGATGTTTGATCATTATGCTGATTTATATTTAGAAACGAAAAATCCAGAACATAAAGAAGCAAGATTTATGATTGCAAAAAAGTGGAAAGAAGTTGGAGATAATCAAAAGCCTTATGATCCTACGAATCGAAGTCGATTTGTTTATTCGTTGTATTTCGGAACAGAAGAAGATTTGGCTGCTTATTATTTTGATGAATTTATAAAATTTTCCAGAAAAACAGTCATTGACTCTTCTACATTAGCAAATAGAAAGAATGCTGAGCTTTTTCAGTCGACTCTTTTTGGTGCGTCGCATTCTAGTTATACAGGAAATGCATTTGAATACCATGAGGGCGAAAATCTAACAAAGGAAGAAAAAAGGGAAAATACATTTGTAGAATATTATGAAAATCATTTTGATGAGTTGATAGATGTTATTTTTGAGCTTATTGACAAACAAGAAAAAGAAAATGTTTTAACTTATACGGGATATTATATGTATAAGGATCTCTATCAATTTTTTGTTGACTCTGAGCAACGTTTTAGCAAGAAAATCTGGGTTTCTGCAAAAGAATATAATGAACATTGTTCCAATTATTATGATAATTACCTTTTATTTAAAATTAAAAGTGATAAAGATGATTATGATATTTTAACGAGAAGAAATCAAATGGCTATAAATAATAAGGCAACATATGATAGAGATATTCTCTATACTTTCTCTAAAAATTATATTTCTTCTCGGAGGGTTATAAATGCCATTAATCATTATTCTTATACATATGAGAGTGATGACGAAAGAAACAAAATATTTAATCAAATCGTAGATTTAAGTGAAAATGTGCGTTTTACAACAAAACAAGGAAATAGAATTGCTATTTTCTTACGTCTGTTGGCAGATAAATATGAAGATGATCAATCGGTTGAAAAGATATCGGATTATCTTAAGGATATAAATAGAAACCGAATTCAAACGCCTTTAGATGGTGAAAACAAAATGCCAACAGAGATAGGAAAGATAGATAAGAAAAAAAGAAAATTGTATGCGGAAAAGCATCATCTACCATCTTTCACAATTGTTTTGCTGAGGGACGAACTTATAGATGGTTGTCGCTATTACGAAACATCAGATGGTAAATGGATCATAGAATCAGACATTCTTTCACATTATGTATATAAAGAAGGAGACCTTCTAGAATCTATTGAAAGCGGAGAAAGATTTGAAGTAGACTATGTAGTTAATGTAGCTAGGATTTTTGAAAAAAATATTATATGGAAAATCGGATTATCATGTAACCATAAATATGTTTTGAGTGGAAATGAAACATTTGTGAAGATTAATTAAGGGGAGAATTTGGTTGAAGGAAATAACAATAACATAGCATGAAGGGGAAGGCTGTGCCATAGCGATAGGAAAAATCTATGTGATACAGGTGATTGTGTAAAATTTTAAACAACAGGTTTAATGATTTTTTAGATTAAATGTGATAAAATGATGACCAAAGTTAGAATCGTGTTCAGGGATGTAGAAGAAAATTACGGAGGTACAAGAATCATGGAACCAATGTATTTAT
>CAZSIY010000290.1:0-1790 GCA_964606825.1 uncultured Oscillospiraceae bacterium
CAACGACATCGTGAAGCAAACCGCCCACAATCGTGTCGCAATCAAGCTCCATCTCCGCCAAAATATCCGCAACGGCAAGCGGGTGTATTATGTACGGCTCGCCTGTATTTCTCGTTTGTCCGTCATGAGCTTTTTTTGCCGTTTCGTAAGCACGAGTTATTTTCTCCGTGTCAACATTGGGATTATATGCAAGACACTTTTTCTTCAATTCTTCAAAGCGTACATCTACATTAATTTCCACATTCAATTCCCCTTACGTATGTCGCGCAAGTGAACCTGCGCCTTTCTCTCGCCTCTATACTCATTTATATCAAGATTATACACAATATCGATTTTATCACCGCGCATAATGTGTTTTGCTCTATCTCCCATGCCGAAACCGATAGCGTCAATATATGTGTTATTTTTTATAAGTGTCATTTTAAGGTGTTTGCCCTCACTCAAGGTTCTGAAATTTGCCACCGTCAAACCGCCTGTATAAAACATCGGTGCGGGGTTTGCCGTGCCGTACGGCTGGAGTACGCACAGTTTATCGGCGGTATTTAAGTTAAGATATTCTATGGGAAGCTCCAAATCAACAGAAATTATCGGAAAAAAATCTTCTTCGGAAAGCATTTTCCTTGCATATTCGTTTATAGTCTTTCTAAACAGGGCGACATCTTCTTTTCTGACCGACAAGCCAGCCGCAAGCTCGTGCCCGCCGAATTTTTGAAGACACGACGAGCAAGCCGCCAGAGCTTCAAACAAATTAAATGTTTTTATACTTCTGCCCGAACCTTTTCCGTTCCCTTGTTCGTCCGTACTTATCAAAATAGACGGTCTATTGTATTTTTCGGAGATTTTTGAAGCAACAATTCCGACTATTCCGTGATGCCATCCGTCATTGGATACAACAAGCACATAATCGTCTTTCATATTGCTTTCTTCGATAATGCTTAGTGCTTCGTTAAAAATATCCGTTTCGATATTCTGTCTGTTTTTGTTTTCTTCCTCAAGCTTTTGCGCATAATCACCCGCTATATGTTCATCGTGAGAAAGCAAAAGTTTTGCGGCACAACTCGGATCGCCCACTCTGCCCGCAGCGTTTATACGCGGAGCTATCTGAAAACCTATTGTACTGGTGTTCATCGCTTTCGATGCAACTCCTGCAATGTTTATAAGCGCACGTATGCCGTAATTTGTCGTATACGGCATGTGTGACAAACCTTTTTTGATTATAATTCTGTTTTCATCTGTTACGGGCATCACGTCCGCAACGGTACCGATGGCAACAAGATCAATATATTCGTCTATCAGCTCTGCCATGTGAAATTTGAGTTTTAATGTAATTGCCTGAAGCAGCTTAAATACAACACCGACACCGGCAAGTTTTTTAAACGGATACGGACAATCCTGCTGTTTCGGATTAACAATACAAACGGCTTCGGGAAGCTTTTCTTTACATTCATGGTGGTCTGTGATCAATGTTTCCAAACCTTTTTCTTTTGCATATGCTATCTCGCTTACTGCGGTGATACCGCAATCGACGGTAATCATAAGCTTCGTGCCGTTTTTCACTATTAAATCGATGGCGTTTGTGTTTATACCGTAGCCTTCTTCCAGGCGATCCGGTATATAATAATCGACATCTGCTCCGTGTGATTTTAAAAATTTATACAAAACAACGGTTGATGTTATTCCGTCAACATCATAATCACCGTATACCGTTATTTTTTCTTTTTTCTCTATTGCGGTCAAAATTCTTTCCACCGCTTTTTCCATACCTTTCAACAAAAAAGGATCATGTAATT
>CAZSIY010000291.1:0-1766 GCA_964606825.1 uncultured Oscillospiraceae bacterium
TACAAACGGCGTGGTTAAGCCATTTTTCGAGTGCAATACATCATTCCCACTCAATTGTTGCCGGTGGTTTACTTGTTACATCGTAAACAATTCTGTTTACATATTTTACCTCATTTATAATTCTTACGGACACGGCATCCAAGACATCATAAGGTATTCTCGCCCAATCGGCGGTCATAAAGTCATTTGTTGTAACGCCTCTGAGGGCTATTGCATAATCATAAGTTCTTCCGTCGCCCATTACACCAACGCTACGCATATTGGTGAGAACCGCGAAATACTGATGAATACTACGATCAAGACCTGCTTTTGCAATTTCGTCACGGAAGATATAGTCGGCATCTTTTAATATTTCAAGTTTTTCACGGGTTATATCGCCGAGCACTCTTATCGCAAGGCCGGGGCCAGGGAACGGCTGACGCCAAACGAGAAATTCGGGTATGCCGAGTTCTAAGCCTACGCGTCTTACTTCATCTTTGAACAAGTCGCGAAGCGGCTCGATTATTTCTTTAAAATCTACGCAATCGGGAAGTCCGCCCACGTTGTGGTGGCTCTTAATTACCGCCGCATCACCCGCACCGCTCTCTATTACATCGGGGTATATCGTGCCCTGTACAAGATAATCCACTTTGCCTATTTTCTTTGCTTCGTCTTCAAATACTCTTATAAACTCTTCGCCGATTATCTTCCTCTTCTTTTCGGGCTCAGTAACACCTGCCAATTTATCCAAAAATCTAGCCTGCGCATTTACTCTCACGAGGTTCATGTCAAACTGCTCTGAAAATATCTTTTCAACCTCGTCGCCCTCATTTTTTCTCAAAAGGCCGTGGTCTACAAAAATACAAGTGAGCTGTTTGCCAACCGCTTTATGTATCATAACAGCCGCAACGGAGCTATCTACGCCGCCGGAAAGTGCACATAAAACTTTCTTGTCTCCTATTTTCTCACGGAGAGAAGCTATGGATTTCTTTACAAATTCATCCATTTTCCAATCGCCCGAAACTTTGCAAACATTGTACAAGAAATTTCTGAGCATGTTTTTACCGAATGTTGTATGCTCAACTTCCGGGTGGAACTGAACGGCATACAAGCCTTTTTCGGGATTTTCTATTGCCGCAATGGGACAACCCGGTGTTGACGCGCTCACTTTAAAGCCTTCGGGCACTTTTTTCATAGCATCGGTATGGCTCATCCAGCAAACGGAATTTTTGTTTACATCTTTAAAAAGCAAGCTGTCAATATCAACTTCCAGTTCAGTTTTTCCAAACTCACTTATATCCGCTGTTTCAACGGTTCCGCCGTTTATGTGGCACATGAGCTGACTGCCGTAGCAAATTCCCAAAACAGGCACGCCGAGTTCAAAGTATTCTTTTGTGCATGTGGGCGATTTGGAGTCATACACACTGTTTGGACCGCCGGTAAAAATAATACCTTTCGGATTTTTTGCTTTGATTTTGTCAAGTCCTGCCGTATACGGCATAACCTCACAATAAACATTACATTCTCTGACGCGTCTTGCAATAAGCTGATTATACTGACCGCCAAAGTCAAGGACTATTATCAATTCATTATCCATACGTTTCTCTCCTTGCCTAAAAGTTCAATACCATTAGTATAACACATATGTTGCATTTTGTCATTTGTTTTTTTAAAATTTTATCAAAAACTTTTTTCACATTCTGCGCAACCACCGCAAAACGTGATTTTATCGCCGAATATACCGCCGATAACAGAAGCAATTTCCGTATTTTCATAAAATTCTTTTC
>CAZSIY010000292.1:0-1762 GCA_964606825.1 uncultured Oscillospiraceae bacterium
TTTTATGGACAGAGCGTTTTTCTCGGGAAAAGGCGTTTTTGCATTCAAACCCGCCGCATGCGTACTTTCTGCAAGAAGAGCCGGCACCACAGCGGCTTTCGACCAAATAAACAAGTATTTTACAATTTCTCAAATGCCGGTAATTTCCTCCAGATATTGGAACATGGTTCACGGTTCTTGCCCGGAAGATGTGAAAAAAGATGTCGAGGGCATGCAAATTATGAGAATTTTGGGAAAAAACATGGCGTGGTTTTTGCGCTTGCGCGAGGCTGGCGACAAGTGCGGCGTGCCGCTTCCCGAGCAGGAAAAAATCGAATTTACGAATTTTATAAGAGAATAAGAAAAACGTCCTCGGAGATTTTCCGAGGGCGTTTTTAGGTTTATTCTTTTTTATTGCAAGGTGCGATTTCAACTTTTCCGTTTTTAAAATCAACGCATACCGAGCTGTTTTCGGAAATTTCGCCCGAGAGAATGTTATCTGCCAGAGCATCTTCCACTTCCGACTGAATAGCTCGTCTTAGGGGTCTTGCGCCGTAAGCATCGTCGTAGCCGGCGTCGGCAAGGTGGGAAATAAGTGCGTCGGTAAAGGAAATTTCATATCCAAGCGTTTTCATTCTTTCGCCGAGGCCGGAGAGCATTATAGAAGTTATTTTTTCGATGTTTTCGTGGCTTAATTTGCGGAACACTATAATTTCGTCTATGCGGTTTATAAGCTCCGGTCTGAACACGTTTTTAAGTTCTCCGAGAACTTGACTTTTAATAAATTCATAGTCTTTTTCGGCGCTCTCTTCGCTTTGGTTAAATCCCAAAGATGGTTTTGCCTTTTCGGTTATGAGCCTTGCGCCGATGTTGGAAGTCATTATAATTACCGTGTTTTTAAAGTCTACGCGCCTGCCCTGAGAGTCGGTTAAAATGCCGTCTTCGAGAATTTGCAACAAGATGTTGAAAACGTCGGGGTGAGCTTTTTCTATTTCATCAAAGAGAACCACGGAATACGGTTTTCTGCGAACTTTTTCAGTAAGCTGTCCGCCCTCTTCGTATCCTACAAATCCCGGAGGTGAACCTACAAGCCTTGACACGTTGTGCTTGTCCATATATTCGCTCATGTCAATGCGAATTACGGCGTTTTCGTCGCCGAAAATCGCTTCGGCAAGGGATTTGCAAAGCTCGGTTTTTCCGACGCCCGTGGGGCCCAAAAAGATAAACGAACCCGTGGGGCGTTTGGGGTCTTTAAGGCCAGTTCTTCCGCGGCGTATCGCCTTGGATACGGCAACAACTGCCTCATCTTGCCCCACAACCCTTTTGTGGAGAATTTCTTCCATGTTTTTAAGCCTTTCTTGCTCTTCGCCGGCAAGTTTTTTTACTGGTATTCCCGTCCAGTCGGTTATTACGTCGCAAATTTCGCTTTCGGTAACAACAAGCTCTTCTTTTGAGTTGCCCTTTGCCCAGTCGGCTTTCTTTTCGGCAAGCTCGGCTCGTATCTTTTCCTCTTCGTCGCGCAGAGATGCCGCTTTTTCAAACTCCTGGTGTTCTATAGCGTCGCGCTTTTTGGCGCCTGCTTCGCCAAGTTTGTCTTCAATTGCCTTTATGTCCGGCGGAGCAGTAAACGCTTTCATCCTTATTTTCGATGCCGCCTCGTCTATTAAGTCTATTGCTTTGTCTGGCAAAAATCTGTCGGTGATGTACCTTGCGGAAAGTTTTGCCGCTCCCTTTGCCCAGTCGGCTTTCTTTTCGGCAAGCTCGGCTCGTATCTTTTCCTCTT
>CAZSIY010000293.1:0-1757 GCA_964606825.1 uncultured Oscillospiraceae bacterium
GCCGTGAACCTCGCTGATATTTGTAAGACCTGCCAAAACACCGGAACCGTCGCGGTTTCGCAGACCTCTTTTTACGTGATATGCGCTGTATTCGTCGCCGTCTATATTGTAGTAATCAATGGCTTTAGAACACATGCTTTTAAATGCTTCTTTGTCGTTTGTATTGTATGAAAAATCTTTTGAGTTGTCCACGAAAATCACTCCTTTATATAAATTATATCATTTTGCAATAAACTTTTCAATTGATTTATTTCCGCGGTTATAAATTTTGATAAATTTTCATATATTGGTTAAAAGTGATTATGTCTTTTTGGATATTATACACATTGTACGAGGTGGATTTTGAAATATATATTTTTTTGGATTGCATTTTTGGTGGTTTTGTTCATAATGTTGCCGATTGGAATTTCGGGCATTTTTTTTAAAGGTAATGAGGTGATTTCAAACGGCGATTTGCCTCGGGAAATATGCCTTTTAAACACGAAAACCGGGAAAAAAGAAAATATGGAATTTGAAAAATACATATTGGGCGTGGTGATGGCCGAGATGCCCGCAACGTTTGACAGCGAAGCGCTTAAAGCGCAAAGCGTTGCGGCGAGAACTTACGCGCTTTCCAAGATGAAAAGTGAAAGAGGAATATCGACTCACCACGGAGCGGACGTGTGTGACGATTTTGCACATTGCCAGGCGTATGTTACCATGAAAAAAGCAATGAGCAATTGGGGTAAAAATGCAAGTGAGTGTTTGGAAAAATGCAAAAATGCCGTTCGTGATACCGAGGGTGAGGTTATGCTTTACGACGGCGAGCCGATAAAGGCTGTTTTTCATTCTTCAAGTAGCGGAAAAACCGAAAATGCTCGTGATGTTTGGGGCGGAAACGTTGATTATCTTGTAAGTGTTGAAAGCCCCGGCGAGCGGGAATGTCCGTCACACGAGAGCGAAGTTTCGGTTGAAATTAAAGCTTTTAAAGAAAAGGTAAAAAAGGAATACAAAGCCGATTTTTCAAAGGAAATAATAGGCGAGGTTATGTATAATGAGAGCGGCTCCGTAAAGAGCTTGAGCGTGGGAACCGTTAAAATAAAAGGCACGGAAATAAGAAAAATGTTCAATTTGCGTTCGGCGTGCTTTAAAGCGGAAGTTACGGACGACATGGTTATTTTTAAAGTTGTGGGAAACGGGCACGGAGTGGGAATGAGCCAGTATGGGGCAAATTATCTTGCAAAGTCTGGTTATGACTATATGCAAATTTTAAAAAGGTATTACAACGGCGTGGAAATTGAAAAAATTTCCTCAAAAAACGAATAAAAATTTTTCTTTTCGGCAAATTATGTATTGTGATCTTGAAAATTCGTGCTGAAAGGATGATATTTATGAAAAACGAGCGCATAAGCAAATACGCTCCAAATAAAAAACAGGCGAGCCTAAAGGATACTCTTGCGGTTCTTTGCTTTTGCCTATCGTGCATTACGGTTATTGCCGCAACTTTTTGGATAAGTGGTATAAACAGAGATAAAAACGAAAATTCGCAAGTTGCTTCCTATAATAAAGAAACAGGAATAGAAGAAAGAGATATGGATGAATTTTCATCGAAAGAAAACATTCCCGAAGAAATAAAATCCGCTTCGGCAATTCCGATAAAAGAGTCCGATGAAACCGTCATATATGAAACTCAACCGACCGTAAGCGCTGAAACGGCAACTGTGGCCTTTAGCGCGCCTGTTAAAGGCACTTTGATTAAAGAGCACACCACCGAAAAT
>CAZSIY010000294.1:0-1754 GCA_964606825.1 uncultured Oscillospiraceae bacterium
ATTGTAATATATGAATTTAAAATTCGGTTGTTATTCTCGGCATTTTTCAAGTAATGCATTGCGAGTTCATTTGCGCTTATCTTCTTACATTTAAGCAAGTTATTTAATTTTTTGATTTTTCCTTGCATCGGCACCGTTTCCTCTTATTTTGAAAAAATTACTTTCCGCCGTTGGAGCGTTTTTTAAAACATCATCGGCACATATTGAGCATTTTGGCGTATCTTCTCTAAAATCGTTTTTTTCGCTTCTTGAAAAGCAGTTTTGCGTTTCCGATGCCGAATATGAAGAAACGGCATCGGTAAATTTTGTAAAATTTTCCATATCATTGCGCATATTGTCGAAAGTATTTCCTCTGAAAGCAAGTTTTGACAAATTTGCGATTTTTAAAACTTCGCTATCTTCAATCAAAAATAAGCACCCCTTAAAGAAGAATAATGTCGTTTTCTTTGCAGGTTTCAACCATATCTTCCGGCCAAACCGAAACTTGAACCTCCCCGATATGAGCCTTTTCCAAAAGAAGCATACAAAGCCTTGACTGACCTATGCCGCCGCCTATTGTAAGGGGCAAAGTTTCTTCCAAAATTCCTTTGTGGAACGGGAATTTTGAACGTTCATTCGCATTTTCGGCTTCAAGTTGTGCTTCAAGCGCCTTTTTGTCTACACGAATACCCATTGACGATATTTCAAAAGCGCATTTGAGCACGTCATTCCAAAAGAGAATATCACCGTTTAAAGACCAATCATCATAATCCGGCGCTCTGCCGTCATGTTTTTCGCCGCTTTTAAGTTTTCCGCCTATTTGCATAAGAAAAACCGTTTTATGTTCTTTAACAACGGCGTTTTCACGCTCTTTTGGCGTGAATGACGGATACATGTCTTCAAGTTCTTGCGTTGTCACAAAGAATACATCTTCGTTTATTGTATTCCTAATTTGAGGAAATTTTTCTTTTACTTTTTCCTGAGCATGAGCAATGGAGGAAACTATATTTTTTACAACACTTTTCAAGAATTCGATATTTCTGTCATCTTTTGTTATAACTCGCTCCCAATCCCACTGGTCCACGTACACGGAGTGAAGATTATCCACCGAGTCGTCACGCCTTATGGCGCTCATATCGGTATAGATACCGTCTCCCGCCTCGTAACCATAGCGATAAAGAGCCATTCTTTTCCATTTTGCAAGCGACTGCACAACTTCAGCCGTGCCTTTGATTTCTTTCATATCAAATTCAACTTTTCGCTCAATGCCGTTCAAATCATCGTTGATACCGCTTTTTGCCGTTACAATGATAGGCGCTGTTACTCTGTCAAGATTGAGCTTTTCGGAAAATTCAATTTGAAACACATCTTTAATGTACTTTATGGCGCTTTGTGTTTCGCGAAGTGTCATGTTCTGTTTGTAGCCTTCCGGCAGATAAAGTTTCCTCATATCAATTCCTCCGTTATTATCTGATACTTCCTACTGTTCTCGGGTATAATATCACATCTCTTATATTGCTAATACCAGTAACATACATAAGTATTCTTTCAAATCCAAGTCCGAAGCCGCTGTGAGGCACGGAACCGAACTTTCTTAAATCCAAATAGTCTTTGTAGTCGTCAAGGTTCATATTTCGTTCTTTCATTGCCGATACCAACTTGTCGTAGTTGGCTTCTCTTTCACTGCAACCGATGATTTCGCCCACGCCGGGAACCAAAAGGTCTGTTGCGGCAACGGTTTTTCCATCGTCGTTTTGTTTCATGTAGAACGATTT
>CAZSIY010000295.1:0-1729 GCA_964606825.1 uncultured Oscillospiraceae bacterium
AAACAGGGTGGTGTTAAAAATCCCGATAATCAGCGGTGCATCTAGTATATCGGTTTTTCGCATTTTCAGGCGTTTGGGAATATCCACTTCGCTTGTATCGATTTTAGAATTTTTATGTATTGCTTTTAAAAACAGATTGTATTTTATTAACCTTGTAAACATCGTGGCGAGCATGCCCAAAATCCAGATGCGGGAAAAATAATAAAACACGTTGCGCGGCAAAGTTATTTTTGAAATCGCCGATTTTTCATCTTCGTCAGATAGTTTAAATTCGGCAATTTGCTTGTCGCTTTTCTGAGTTTCAGTCACGATGTTTTTTGCTTGTACCGCTACATGTTTGGGAATGTTTAGTGCACGGTTTGGCACGCTTAATTTTATCGGAAAAATCATCACTATTAAAACCGTAAGCCAAACATAATACTGCCACCGCGGACTGAATAATTTTCGAGTAACGGGTTTTAAACATATCCAAAATGCGGATAAAACACTTCCAGCTGCCGACATTAAAAGTAAATTTTTGAAAACTTGAATTAGCATTAATTCACCAACGCACAACAGAAAAACCTACAAATCAAATAATTTACGAATTTCGTCGATGTCCTCTTCTGTCATTTCATCGCTTTTAAAAAGCGAAACCGCCAAATCCTTTACGGAGCCGTTATATAGCTTTTGTACAAAGGATTTTGTTTGAGATTTTGTGTAAGAGTCGCGGTCGAGAATGGGAGAGTAGCAATTTACTTTGTTCTCTTTGTTACATTCGACTGCGCCTTTTTCTTTCATGTGAAGAAGAAGTGTTGCAACCGTTCGGTATTCCCATTTGCCCTCGGGCAGTTCGTCGCAAACTTCTTGCACTTTCATGGCTTTGCCGTATTTCCACAAAATTTGCATAACTTCAAGCTCCGATGCACTGATTTCATGAATTTTTTAATCTTCGATACACCTCCTTGCGTATTACTTTTGTAGTATGATTATATATTACAAAAGTAAGAGCGATTTGTCAAGCATATTTAAAAAAACGGCATAAAAAAGCGGCGGAATTTTCTCCGCCGCAAAAATCAGTCTTCAACTTTTAGAACAACTTTGCCTACATTTTTTCCGTCATAGAGCATTTGTTGTGCTTCTTCGGCTTGCGTAATCGGCAAAATTTTGCAAACAGTCGGTTTTACTTCGCCGCTTGCAACTTTAGGCCATACATTTTTAACAAGTTCCGCAAGAATTTTAGCCTTTGTTTCGGGCGTTCTGGAGCGAAGCGTGCTGCCTATTATGCGTACATTTCTCACATAGATGTTTTTGAGGTCAATTTCAGTGTGAACACCTGCGAGCGCGGCAATCATTATCCAACGAGCGCCGTGGGTGAGGTGATGAATACATTTTCCCATTATTTCGCCGCCAAGGCAGTCAATAGCCACGTCAACGCCGTGACCGTCTTTAAGTTCTTCTGCAAGCACTTCGGATATGTCTTCTTTTGTGCTCACAACCACTCTGTCGGCTTTGAGGTGCTTTATGGAATTTGCTATTTCATCGGTGAGCACCGTTGTGATAACTCTTGCGCCGAATGCCTTTGCCATTGGTATTACCACGCTTGCAAGACCCGAGGCACCTGCGTTCATCAAAAGTGTGTTGCCCGCTTCGATTTTTCCCTCATAGAAAAGGTTTAAGTATGCCGTTGCAAAAGCTTCGGGAATTGCCGCGGCTTCGGCA
This sequence comes from uncultured Oscillospiraceae bacterium, assembly GCA_964606825.1. Classification (GTDB taxonomy): domain Bacteria; phylum Bacillota; class Clostridia; order UMGS1810; family UMGS1810; genus CAKSIN01. The sequence continues at coordinate 1,702 of CAZSIY010000295.1, forward strand.
AGGGTACAATTTTCGGGCACGGGCATCA
>CAZSIY010000296.1:0-1717 GCA_964606825.1 uncultured Oscillospiraceae bacterium
ATTATCGAATTTTCACTGAGCGTATACTTCATTTCAAGTTCAAAGTCATAGGGGTACATTTTTCTTGTTTCATCGCTTGAATAAAGTAAAAATCGCGCACAACTTGATGATACAACCTCAGTTTCAAAAGTTTTATTCATTGCAAAACCGTGCTTTGGCATATCGTAACTTTGGCCGTTTACAACAATTTTATTTTGAGCGGCACTTCCGCATATGGGAAAAAGCACCGGCGCCTGGCGTTCCCAGCAATCCATTCCCTTTTGATGAAGTCTTTCTTTGCTGTCGGCGGTTAAAATGCTCGTAATTTCCGCTCCCAAAGGCGATATACAAACAGTCAAAAAGTCATTTTTCAAATTCACGTTTTTCATTCGCTCTTCTCCTTGGCAAGCTCCATTGCCGAATTTATATCAAGCCTAAAATTCTCTTCGCCTATAAGACTGTAAAGTCCTGATTTTTTCATAGCTTTCATAGGCTGTGAATTGACATGCGACATAATTACAGTAACGTTTTTCTCGGAGCAACTTTTTACAAGCGCCTTTAAATTTATAATGGCATCGATGTCAAGCGACATTACCGACCTCATTCTAAATATTACGCACTTGATACCGGGTTTTACCACGATATTTGTAATTTGATTTGCAACCGCAAAAAACATGGGGCCGTTAAATTCATACACGCTTACATGCTCGGGAACTTCCATAAGCAAATTGTTGTTGGTATCAATTTTGGAGCAATCCCACTTTTCTATGCCCGACTCTTCGCTCATGCGCTTCATAAACAACACGCATGCCGCTATCACGCCAAATTCAATTGCAACGACGAGGTCAAATGCAACCGTGAGTAAAAAAGTGGATATGAGCACAATAACGTCGCTCTTGGGCGAATTTTTCATTACAGACACAAAAGAACGCCAGCCGCACATATTGTATGCTACATTTATAAGTATCGCTGCAATGGCGGGCATGGGAATAAACGCGGCGTATTTCATGAGAACCGCAAGCACGGCAAAGAGCACAATCGAATGTATGATGCCCGATACGGGTGTTCTTCCACCGTTTTTAATATTTGCCGCGGTACGGGCTATGGCACCAGTGGCGGGAATTCCGCCGAAAAGCGCCGAGCCTATGTTTGCCGCACCCTGGGCAATAAGCTCGGTGTTGGGGCGATGCTTGCCACCTGTCATTCCGTCGGCAACAACGCATGAAAGAAGCGACTCAATTCCCGCAAGAACTGCAATGGTAACGGCATCGGGAATAACATCAGCAATTAACGCAAATGTCACTTTAGGCATGAAAAAATGCATAATTCCCCCTTTTACGCTGTACAAATCACCAATTGTGTTTACGTTCAGATTAAAGCCTTTAACAAGCGCCGTACCCACCAAAACGGCAACAAGAGATGCCGGTACTTTGCTTAAAAATTTCGGGAGCACAAAAAGTATTACAAGGCACACGACGCCAACCGCTACCGAACTTAAATTGATGGTTGTTACGTTTTTTACGAATGACGAAAATTTTTCCAAAGTTTCAACCGGCGCTTCGCAGTTTAAATACGTAACGCCGAAAAAGTCTTTAAGCTGGCCTATAACGAGTGTCATTGCAATGCCCGCGGTAAATCCCGTGGTTATTGCAAAAGGAATAAATTTTATAAGATTTCCGAGTTTAAATATTCCCATCAAAATCAAAAACACACCTGCAAGAACAGTTGCAAGCACAAG
>CAZSIY010000297.1:0-1717 GCA_964606825.1 uncultured Oscillospiraceae bacterium
AAACACTGCTACTTCCGCCGCATTTTACGAAATGTGCTGCAAAATTAAGCGGAGCGCCGCCTATAAATTTATCTCCCGGATAAATATCCCAAAGAATTTCTCCGAATGCAAGCACTTTCATTTTTAACCCTCCATTTGTGGATTTATTATAAATTTCCCCTTCGCTCTCAGTGCACCGTTTTCTAAAATTTCAGGAAGTTTTTGAAGCGGTTCCACTCCGTAAACAACCGAGCTTACATCGATTTTTCTGTTATCGATAAGTTCAAGGGCACGTTTTTGCGTGTATGGATTTATAAAAGATGCTTTTAACACTATTTCTTTTTTAAATATTTCAAAAGGTTTAATTTTAATCACATCACTCGGCGATGTGAGCCCAAACATCATAACAACTGATTTTTTGCCTGCTATTTGTATTGCCTGTTCCATTGTGGAAGTTTTTCCTACACATTCTATCACAGCCGAAATTTGCTCTATACCGTTAGCTTTTAAAACAGAGCACGTATCTTCATTTATCGGGTCAATGCAAATGTCCGCACCGAGCTTTCCGGCGGTTTCTCGCTTTTCTTTGACCGGTTCTATCATAATGAGTTTCCCCGCGCCGGATATTTTAGCAAGTTGAAGCATTATCATACCTATCATTCCGCCGCCAATAACAGCAACCGTCTCACCGCATTTAATATCACACATGTCTATACCGTGAACGCAACATGCTACAGGTTCTGTCATTGCCGCCATTTCATAGGTTGTGCTGTCGGCAATTTTATAAACCTGAGATTGCGGAACTGTGCAATACTGCGAAAATCCGCCGTTTACTGTTGTGCCTATTCCTATCATATTTTCGCAAAAATGTCCTATTCCTTTTTTACAATATGAGCAATCTCCGCACAACTTATTCGGATCAACGCAAACTCGTTCTCCCGGTGCGAAGTTTGAAACGTCGTCGCCCACTGCTTCTATAATTCCCGAAAATTCATGTCCGAGCACTGTTTGGGAAGGTGTAGCAGCCGCTCCCTCGTCGCCGTTAAAAATATGTACGTCCGTTCCGCATATTCCGCAAGCCATAACTTTAATGAGCACTTCACCTTTTTGGGGCAAGGGCTTCGGTATATCTTCAATTCTCAAATCATGTTTTTTGTAAAATACAGCAGATTTCATTTTTCTTCCTCCATTATAATGATAATTTGTATGGTTTTCTTTTTTCAAAATAATATATATTTTCAAATCCTATATTTTTAATCAATTCAATCGCCTTTTTAAAATTTATCGAAGCGTTATCGCTAACGTGCGCATCGGAACCGAGCGTTATCATTCGTCCGCCCAGTTCATAATACTTTCTTATGATTTTTTCGTTTGGCATAAAATCATTTAAAGCATCATAAGACGAAGTGTTTATTTCCAAAGCGATATTTTCGGTTATAATTCGCTTTAAAATATTTTCGATTTTGGGATAATAGTGCGAAATATCCACATTCAAACCGTATTTTCCGTTTATGTAACGAAGTGGGCATGTTAAATGTGCCAAAATATCAAAATCCGTTTTTTCGATCATTTTAAGCATGTCATCTAAATACGCATTTATATATTCCAAAACAACATTTTCACTCAATTTCGAAAAATTAATCTGTGAATAGGCGTTCGTTAAATTTTTATAATTCACCAAATGTACCGAACCGATAACAACATCGTAATCGGCAAGATTTATTATCTTTTCGTATAC
>CAZSIY010000298.1:0-1708 GCA_964606825.1 uncultured Oscillospiraceae bacterium
CGCTTACAAAGCAGTAAAGAGTGGGATTGACATAAAAAGTGATGTTTCTTCCGTTGAGAATATGCTTTCCGCTACCGCCCTTGAAATAGGATATTCAAATGGCACTCAGTGCATGATTTTAGATGGCGAAGATATTACTGACTTTATAAGAACGCCGGAAATATCTCTTGCGGCATCGGCCATTGCCGTCATACCGCAGGTGCGCCTTTGGCTTTTGAATATGCAAAGAGAACTTGCCGAAAAAAATAATTGCATAATGGACGGAAGAGATATTGCAACATCTGTCCTTCCGAATGCCGACATTAAAATATTTCTCACCGCATCGCCAGAGTCTAGAGCAAAAAGAAGATATGACGAGCTTGCGGCAAAAGGTGAAACGGTTTTGTTTGAAGATGTTTTAAATGATATTATAAAGCGAGACGAGAACGACTCCAAGCGTGAGTGCTCTCCGCTGAAAAAAGCGCCCGAAGCCTTGCTTTTGGACACAAGTGACATGACCTTTGACGAGGTTGTCGCAAAAATTGAAAATATAGTATCCGAAGGGACGAAAAATACAAATGAGTAACGTGGTTTTAAAGGTGCTTAGATGGTTTGTAAACGCTATTTTCCGCATTGAAGTGGTAAATAGTGAAAATTTGCCGAAAAACGGCTCTTGCGTTGTCTGTTTAAATCACATAAGCGCTTGGGATCCGTTGGTTGTGGGGATGTCTTTAAACAGGGAAGTTCGTTTTCTCGCAAAACGCGAACTCATGAAAATTCCGCTTGTAGGCTGGTTTTTAAAAACGATAGGCACTATTCCCATAAAGCGCGGCGCAAGCGATATAGGCGCTATAAAGGCATCGCTTAAAGTTTTAAAAGACGGAGAAGTTTTGGGAATTTTTCCCACCGGAACGAGGGATCGTGTCCACAAAGATGCTAAGGTGAAATCCGGCGCGGCGCTTATTGCCGTAAAGGCGGAAAGCCCTGTTGTTCCTATACATATAATTACAGATTATAAACTTTTTAAACCTGTTAAAATAGTAATCGGCAATCCGATTGACTTAAATAAAAAAATCGTGAATAAGCGTCCTACACAAGAAGAACTTGCGGCCGCTTCGAGCGAAATTTACGAAAGTATTTTAAGTTTGGGTGATTAAAAGTGATAATTCTTGCTAAAAGTGCCGGCTTTTGCTTTGGAGTGAGTCGCGCGGTGGAGCAACTTAAAAATGAAGCCGAAAAAGGCTCGGTGTCTACGCTCGGCCCCATAATTCACAATCGCATTGTTGTTGAAGATTTTGAAAAGCTCGGGGTTAAGGTGTACGACAGAGTAGAAGATTTTCCGAAAAACGTCAAGGTGGCGGTAAGAGCTCACGGCGTAGGAAAAAAAGTTATAGAAGAAATAGTTAAAACAGGTCATGAATATACAGACCTTACTTGTCCTTTTGTGAAAAAAATACACAACATTGTGTCGAAAAAATACGAAAAAGGCTTTCAAATTGTCATAATCGGAGATGAAAATCACCCCGAAGTCGAAGGAATTAACGGTTGGTGCGAAAATAGTGCAATTATTGCTCTTGACATTTCCGATTTATATGGTAAAATTAATAGTGATAAACCTCTTTGCGTTGTAAGCCAAACTACTATGGACAGGCAAACTTACGAAAAAATTATTTTTTATTTAAAAAACACTTGCAAAACCATAGATGTTTTTGATACAATATGTAATGCC
>CAZSIY010000299.1:0-1707 GCA_964606825.1 uncultured Oscillospiraceae bacterium
CTACTATGTATATTTCGCGTTTTGAAACGTCTTTTGTACGGCAATCCACGAATTTTTCAACGCGGTTGCTTATATCAAGTGTGCCGCTTAATTTTTTTGCGATATTTACTCTCGCTTTTTCGGCGTGTTCGCGGCTTCTTTTGTTAATGAGAACCTGGGTGGAGATTTTGTCCGCTTCGGTTTTGTTTTCTATAAAATAGAATTCGAGCTCCTGCCTGAGCCATTCTACCATGGCATCTGTTATGAATTTGTTGTTTATTGCTTTTTTTGTTTGGTTTTCGTAGCTAGTCATTGTGGAAAAAGAGTTTGAAACCAAAATCAGGCAATCTCTCACGTCGCCGAAATTAATCTTAGACTCGTTTTTATTGTATTTATTATTGTTTTTAAGGTAACGGTCTATTGTGTAGGTAAAGGCGTTACTTACGGCTTTATCGGGAGAACCACCGTGTTCGAGAAAGCTTGAGTTGTGGTAGTATTCAAGCCGGTTTGCCTTGTTTGAAAAGCAAAAAGCAACAGAGAGCTTTACCTTATATTCGGGTTTATCTTCGCGGTCGCGGCCTTTTCGCTCACATTCTATGTATTTGATATCGGTAAAGCCCTCGCTGTTTTCGATTTCTTTTACGTAGTCGGCTATGCCATTTTCATACAAGAATTCCTGTTCGGTAAATTCGCCTTTGGATACTTCGTTTTTAAACTTAAAGCAAAGGCCTTTGTTTACGATTGCCTGCTTTTTGAGCACTTCTTCATAATATTCGGCGGAAATGTCGATATCTGTAAAAACGTCGAGATCGGGGCGCCATTTAATTCTTGTGCCTGTGTTGCGGTGACGAAATTCTTCTTTTAAAAGTCCGCCTACGTTTTCACCTTTTTCAAAGTGCAAGCTGTGTTTAAAACCGTCCCTTAAAACTGTAACGTCCATATATTCGGAAGCATACTGCGTTGCGCACGCGCCGAGGCCGTTTAAACCAAGGCTGTATTCGTAGTTTTCGCCGTCGTTGTTTTTATATTTTCCTCCGGCGTATAATTCGCAAAAAACAAGTTCCCAATTGAATTTATTTTCAATCGGGTTAAAATCTACGGGAATTCCTCTGCCATAGTCATTTATTTCAATTGATTTATCAAGGTAGCGTGTTACTTCGATTACGTCTCCGTGACCTTCGCGTGCCTCATCTATGGAGTTTGAAAGTATTTCGAACATTGCATGTCGACAACCTTCTATGCCGTCGGAGCCGAAGATTACCGCCGGGCGCAACCTTACGCGGTCGGCGCCTTTTAGCATGGATATACTTTCGTTGTCATATTTATTTTTCTTTTGTGCCATTCATTTCACCTCGTATGTAGTCGCAACCGATGTAAGTTGCGTAGTAATACCTATATATAGTATACCTTTTATCGCGCGTTTTTTCAAGGGAGAAAATGCACGATTTTAAAAGAAATTTAAAAAAATTGTTAAAATCACGTGAAAGTGATAGTTTTTTTCCTCATGTAAACGCTCATTACAAGCCCCATCGCCACAAAGTTGGTAATAAGCGAGGATCCGCCGTAGCTGAAGAAGGGGAGAGGTATTCCAGTTACCGGCATAAGACCTATGCACATGCCGATGTTTTCGAAAATGTGCGCCAAAAACATGCATGCCACGCCTACGCAAATGTATTTGCTCATAGAGCCTTTTGTGCGCATGGAATTGCTTATGCACCTGTACACAAT
>CAZSIY010000300.1:0-1701 GCA_964606825.1 uncultured Oscillospiraceae bacterium
AACATGGGAATAATCTCTATTCCGAGGTCGTTTGCCATAGAAATAATGGGTTTTAATTGGTCTTTTGTAAAAGCGCCATTTTGAGATAATTCTTTCATACATTCATATTTGTAGGAACCCCAAAACTCAACAATGATGTGAGAATATTTTAAAGCTCCGCAAAGTTTTACAAATCTTTCAAGCTCCCAAAGCTTTGTTTCGGGGAATACGCAAAAGTGGGTCATGCGGTTTTTTACCGCCGGACTCTCCTTTACCTCGCAGCATTCGGCGAATACTTTGCCGTCGTTATCCATTTTAATCAAGTCCAAAAATGTCATGTAGCCGTAAATAAGATTTTTTTCGCTGTCTGCCGCGATGCATACGCCGTTTTCTTCTATATTAATTGCATATGCCTTTTCGCAAAGTTCGGGCACTTTAGCCTCTCCGAGCAAAAATATGAGCTCGCCGCACTCGGAAAACTCAATTTCGGAGCATGTAAAGGTGTGACCGTTCCAATAGCTTTTCAGAATTTCTTTGTTTAAAATTTTGTTTGCTGTGGCTCTTAAATTTTCATCAATGTAAAATTTACCGCTTTTTTTTATCATGTTTTCGTGCACGAATAACATAATCATATCCTCCCATAGTGAATTTATGCTTATATAATACCACCGAAAATACATGTAATCAACACATTATTCAATCAAAAAGGTGGACTTTTCGCTCATGGTATGTTACAATGTAAAAAACATGATTTCGGAGTGGTGAGATAATGATATATGATTTTGAAAAATTGACGTTTCAAATATTTTCCGCGGGAATTTTTAAGCACCGCGAGGGGAGATATTTTGTAAAGTCGCGTCCTTATGCGGCGTTTGCATGTAGGCTGAGCGGCACGGGAAAATTTAAAATAGGTGATAAAGAATTTGTTACGGAGCCGGGCGATATTTATTTTATAGCCGAGGGCGTGGATTACGACGTTGTGTATTCCGGCGGCGAAAGCGCCGTGGTGCACTTTTGTGAATGTAATTATACGGAAAGCGAATGTATAAAAATTAAAAACAGCGGGATTTTTTGCTCAATGTTTTCCGAAATGTGTGAGTATGAGGGGAAAATAAAAAATTTTAACTATATAAAGTCTCTGGTGTACAGCATTTTGCACCTTATTTCCGAAAGCCTCGCGCCAAATATCCGCGACGAGGCTTTTAAAAATTGCTTGGCATATATCGACGAAAATTATTGCAATTGCGATTTAACCATGGAAAAAATATGCTCCTCGGGAAATATTAGCACGGCAACACTCAGAAGAAAATTTCACCTATACTGTCAAATGTCGCCCAAACAATATATTTTGGAAAAGCGCCTCGGAAAGACTGTGAAACTTCTTATCGAGGGCGAAAAAACCATTGGTGAAACAGCGCGTTGCTGTGGATTTGAAGACGAGAAATACGCCTCTCGTCTTGTTAGAAAAAGGTTTGGTATACCACCGTCGGAATTTAAGAAAATGCGCCTCTAACCGAGTGGGGATAATTCCTACTTGGCTAATCGGTAATAATTTCGCTTATTTCCTTCGGAGTGCAAAGAGTGTTTAAATATTTTTTGCCGATTTTGCTGTTGTCACATAGCAAAATACTTTTCTTTGAATTTTCAATCATTATGCGTCTTACGGAATTTTCCATAATGGAATTGTCGGTTGCAATACCGTTTTCGGTAAGTCCGCGGCAT
>CAZSIY010000301.1:0-1695 GCA_964606825.1 uncultured Oscillospiraceae bacterium
GCACATCTCTTATCGTATAAGAGTCGGTAAGGAGCATTACCAATCTATCGATACCCATACCCATACCGCCGGTAGGAGCCATACCATACTCGAGGGCATTGATATAATCATCGTCCATCATGCCTGCCTCGTCGTCGCCGTTTTCGCGAGCTTCAACCTGTTTTTCAAAGCGCTCTTTTTGATCGATGGGGTCATTAAGTTCACTAAATGCGTTTCCATATTCTCTGCCGCCTATAAAGAATTCAAATCTCTCTGTATAAGCCGGGTCGGAAGGTTTTTTCTTCGCAAGCGGCGAAACCTCGATGGGATAGTCCATAACGAATGTAGGTTGAACAAGCTGCGCTTCAACTTTTTCGTCAAACACTTCATACATTGCCTCGCCAACAGACTTGCCTTCTTCCACTTCAACGCCTACGCTTTTCGCAAGTGCAACTGCCTCTTCAGACGTGCTAACAGAGGTAAAGTCCACACCGGCATATTTTTTAACGGCGTCCATCATTGTAATTCTTTCCCATCCTTTGCCGAGATGGATTTCTTTGCCTTGATACACAATGTCGGTGGTTCCTTTAACTTTAAGCGTAACCTCGGAAACCAAATCTTCGGTTAAATCCATCATGCCGTAATAATCTGTAAATGCTTCGTAAAGCTCAATTGTTGTAAACTCGGGGTTGTGTTTTATGTCCATGCCCTCATTACGGAAAATTCTGCCGATTTCGTAAATTTTTTCAAGTCCGCCGACAATGAGTCTTTTAAGGTTAAGCTCGGTGGCAATTCTCAAATACATGTCTATATCGAGAGTGTTGTGGTGGGTGATAAAAGGTCTTGCCGTTGCGCCGCCAGATATTGTGTTTAGTACCGGGGTTTCGACCTCAATATAGCCTCTGTTATCCATAAATTCGCGAATACATTTGATTATTTTACTTCTCATAATAAATGTTTGCTTAACTTCGGGATTTATGATAAGGTCAACATATCTTTGTCTGTATCTTAAATCGGTATCTTTGAGGCCGTGCCATTTTTCCGGAAGCGGACGAAGCGATTTCGAAAGCAAGGTAACGGTTTCCGCGTGGATGGAAGTTTCGCCGGTTCCCGTTTTAAATACTTTTCCTGTTATGCCTACGATATCTCCGATATCGAGCTTTTTAAACTTTTTGTAGGAGTCTTCGCCGATGTCGTCGCGGCGAACGTAAACCTGGATTTGGCCGTCGCGGTCGGAAACATGGCAAAAAGATGCCTTACCCATAACACGTTTGCTCATGAGTCTGCCTGCAATGGAAACGCATTTGCCTTCGAGGGTTTCAAAATTATTCAATATTTCCACGCTTGAACTGTCGCGGTCGTATTTCATAACTTCAAACGGATTTTCGCCGTTGTCGCAAAGCTCTTTGAGCTTGTCGCGGCGAACTTGGAGAAGTTCGTTTAAATTTTCTTCGGGTTGTTGAATGTTGTTTGTCATTTTTGTGTGTCCTTTCTATTTGTTTATCTCAAGAACTTTAAATTGAATTACCGCGCCGCTCGGAAGCTCAACGTCTGCTGTTTCGTCAACTTTTTTTCCGAGAAGTGATTTTCCGATAGGGGATTCGTCTGAAATTTTTCCGTCGTCCGGGTTTGCTTCGGTAGAACCTACTATGGTGTATTCCACTTCTTCTTCAAATTCCACGTCGAAGAGCTTAACTCTTGAGCCTATGCTTATGG
>CAZSIY010000302.1:0-1681 GCA_964606825.1 uncultured Oscillospiraceae bacterium
GCGTAGAACTTTTAGTTCTACGCAACATAAGACTGCTTTTTCGTGATAAAAAGCAGTCTTATGTTTGGCAAAAACAAAGCATTTTATTCATTTTGCTGTACGCTGATAAAAGATAATCGACATTAAATTACAAGAAGCTAAAATCAGTGTTGTGAGCAAAAGACATCAACTCCGTATTTAACTCTAACCGCTTTGCCAAGAATCCCGTCCTCTTCCCTGAACGGATTCGTACTGTCGACAAAGCAGTTTTCTAAGCAAGTGAACCCCAAAAAGCAAATCAGCGGATTATGTTTTAAAGATGGCGTTCGGCAGCCGGAAATCAATGATTTCAACCAAATTACATATGAATACCTACACCAAAATCCCATTCTCGCAGGAGAATGGGATTTTTACTTTTTCACCTATTTACTTTTTTTAATTTCTATTCAGAACCTTTAAGTGCTTCCACCATATTGATTTTCCTGTTTTTTCTCGCAACCATAAGTCCCACAAGCAGTGACACTCCGAATGTCAGCGCGGTGCCGATAAGATATGTGCTATGCGAAATGTAAAGACTTAATTCGTATTCGCTTGCGAGTGCTGTCAAGAGAAACTTTAAGACGCCGACACCTGCGGGAATTCCGAGCAATACACCGACAAACGTGAGTATAATATTTTGACTTATCAGCAATCTGCCACTTGCCTTATCGCGGAAACCGAGAACCTTCAGCGTAGCGAGTTCACGATAGCGTTCCACATAACTCATAATGCCGAGGTTATAAAGAACCACTATACCGAGCAGAATCGCCGCCACCACCAATATTACAATCATCATATTCATAATTTCCATAAAAGTGTCATAGCTGTCAATAACCGTTTTCTTGTCCTGCTTGCCGGCGATAACAATTGTGGGTAACAACAACAATGGTTTTGCCGTAATTCTTCGCCATAGAAAGCAAGAGCTTTAAGACAAGCACGCCCGTTTCGAAGTCGAGCGCACCCGTCGGCTCGTCGCAAAGCAGAATTTTCGGATTTTTGGCAAGGGCACGGGCAATCGACACTCTTTGCTGTTCACCGCCCGAAAGTTCTGACGGAAAATTTATTCATATGATCTGCAAGACCCACCTCTTCAATCATCTTTTTCGGGTCAAGCGCGTTTTTTTAATATCTTTTACCAGTGCGGCATTTTCATAAACGGTAAGGGTTGAAATCAGATTGTAAAACTGAAAAACAAATCCGACATCGGAAGCGCGATAATCAGCGAGTTCGTTGTTTGTAAGGCGGAAATATCTTTGCCGTTTTAAAAGTACACAATTTTACACCGACACCTGAACAAACTAAACCTAAAACAGAAAAAAAGCTATAAATAACGGTTCTGATAACAAGAATTCAATTCCGCTTGCTGACGGGTCATTTGATAAGCGCTCTATTTCCTTAAACGTACCGACGAATGCTGCTACAACTCCGTATAAAGCGTATAAAGAAATGAGACAAAATATTGTGGAAAAAGCTCGTCTAATATATATTTTCCGCATATCGGTGCCATCCTATGTCTTAAAAAATTAAAACATTATATCCATAAGTAAAACTATGAGCGGCGAAATCAAAAAACTGTATATTGTTCTATAGGCAAAAGCCCCAACAGAAAAAGCCTAAACGGAGGTTCCGCCATCTGTGCATTTAACGTTTTTAAGTATATGTG
>CAZSIY010000303.1:0-1672 GCA_964606825.1 uncultured Oscillospiraceae bacterium
GTCTTCGACCGCCGTGTCAATTGACGGCGTCGCACAAATGCCCTTGCAAGCAAGCATTTGTTGCTCCCGGTATAATAAATTTTGAACGAAGTGAAAAATATATCGATTTTACAAAGTAAAATATCGAGTAAGCGGAGCTTACACAAGGGAACATTCCCGCCAATTCACAACCAATCAAGGAGGAAAAATGATGAAAATTAACGAAGGATTTGCACTTAGAAAAGTAGCCGACAGCTTTGTGGTAATTCCCGTGGGCGACAACCTCGTGGATTTTTCCGCAATGATTACCTTAAACGAAACCGGAGCTTTTCTCTGGGAAAATATTAAAGACGATGCAACCGAAGACAACCTCGCCAAAGCTCTTACCGAAGAATACGACGTTTCTTTGGAGCAGGCAAAAGAGGACGTTAGCGAATTTGTAAAAATATTAAAAGACAAAAAGGTGCTGAGCTAAAGTGGTTACCTCAGATACGGAATTATACGGCATAGACTCGCTCGTGCCCGTTATAAAAGAATGTGTGGAAAGCGGCAAAACCGTTAAAATGCGCGTTACTGGCATAAGCATGACCCCCACGCTCATCAATCGCCGCGACTGCGTTTTTTTGGAAAAACCCCAAAAAATCAAAAAGTACGACATCGTTTTGCACAGGCGCGAAAGCGGACAGTACATATTGCACAGAGTTATCAAAAAAAAGGGCAACATCCTTACCATAGCCGGAGATTTTGAAGTAGAAAAAGAATATCCGGTAGACGTTTCCCAAGTTGTCGCCAGGGCAAACGCCATTATGCGAAAAAATAAGGTGATTTCTTGCGAAAGCGCCCTATATAAGTTGTACAGCGCGCTTTGGACGGCGATTTTTCCGTTCCGTCTGTATGCGTTTGTTGTTATGCGCAAAGTTAGGAGGATTTTCCATGGCAAACATTAAAGCCGCGCCCGTGAAGTGGCTTTTTAAAAATTCGCTCTGCGTTGCCCCGGCAATAGCTTTTCTCACCCTTGTGGGAGTGGGAGTGTCCTTTATTTCGGTGCGCTTTGCCCTCGCTTCAATGACCCTTATCGATGCCGCCATGGGAAAAACCGATACCGATTTTAAAACGGCGATAATCACCATAGTTGCGCTCATTTTGGCACAGCTTTTTTTGCAGGTGCTCTACACGTTTTTGGATATTCGTGTGCGCGCACTTTACAAAAACAAGCTCCAAAGGCGCCTGTTTGATTCTATTATGACTTGCGACTATGCGAGTATAGGCAAGTTTCACTCGGGCGAAATTATGAACCGCCTCACAAGTGACGTTGAAGTAATAAACACAAATATAATAGACGTTGTACCGGGCTCCGTAATGCTTGCTTTTTCGCTCGTGTACAGCTTTGCGGAAATGTTTCGCTTAGATGCCTCACTCTCTCTTATTTGCCTTGCAATGGGCCCGTTTGTTATGCTCGGTGCCGCTCTCTACGGCCAAAAAATGAAAAGCCTCTACAAAAAATGCCGCCAAAGCGACGGCAAAACCCGCTCTTTTATGCAGGAATGTATTCAAAATATAATTGCCATAAAAGCCTTTTGCGGTGAAAAAACGACATCTTCTTTGGCGAAAGATTTGCAAGATGATAATTATCGTTTAAACATAAAAAGAGCGCATTTGAACGTTGTTGTAAATATTCTTTACTACGTTGCAA
>CAZSIY010000304.1:0-1656 GCA_964606825.1 uncultured Oscillospiraceae bacterium
GCTTCACTTGCGGATATTTTCGTACACGACGCATTCGGTACAGCTCACAGAGCTCACTGCTCAAACGTAGGTGTTACAAAGTACATCAACGAGTGCGTATGCGGATATCTTATTCAAAAAGAAATCGAATTTTTGGGCAATGCCGTAAATAATCCCGTAAGACCTTTCGTTGCAATTCTCGGTGGTTCTAAGGTATCTTCCAAAATTTCCGTTATAAACAATCTCCTCGAAAAAGTCGATACTCTTATCATCGGTGGTGGAATGGCATATACATTTATGAAATCTCTCGGTGAAGAAGTAGGTAAATCTCTCCTCGAGCCCGATTATCTCGATTACGCAAGAAAAATGATGGACAAGGCGAAAGAAAAAGGCGTTAAATTGCTTATACCCGTAGATACTGTCGTTGCTCAGGAATTCTCAAACGATGCCGACCACAAAACAGTTAAAAGAGGTTGCATCGAAGAAGGATGGGAAGGCCTCGACATCGGCGAAAACACTATCGCTCTCTATAAAGATGCCCTCAAAGATGCCAAAACAGTTGTTTGGAACGGACCTATGGGCGTATTCGAGCTTCCCACTTTCGCAAAAGGAACCAACGCAATCGCTCAGGCGCTCTCCGAGATCGATGCTACAACAATTATCGGCGGCGGCGACAGCGTTGCGGCTGTAAACCAGGCAGGCCTCGGCGACAAGATGAGCCACATTTCAACAGGAGGCGGCGCTTCTCTAGAATATCTCGAAGGAAAAGAACTCCCCGGCATTGCGGCTCTTTGCAACAAATATTGATAATACATCAAGGGGAGTTCTCTCCCCTTTTTGCTATGTATAATAGGTGAGCTTGTGCACGCCTTAAATTTTGAAAGGAATTGATAACATGAGAAAAATCGTAGTAGCAGGAAACTGGAAAATGAACAAAACACCGGCTCAAACAACAGAGCTCATAAATGAGTTAAAACCTCTCGTTGCAAACAGCAACAACAAATGCATCGTATGTGTTCCCTTTACAAACCTCGCAAATGCAATTGAAGCTGTAAAAGGTTCCGAAATCGAAGTTGGTGCTGAAAATATGTATTTTGAAGAAAGCGGCGCATACACCGGTGAAATCGCTCCTTCAATGCTTACTGAAATGGGCGTTAAATACGTAATCATCGGTCACTCCGAAAGAAGACAGTATTTCAACGAAACCGATGAAACCGTAAACAAAAAGGTTTTAAAAGCATTTGAGCACAACCTCACTCCCATCATCTGCGTCGGTGAGTCTTTGGAACAGCGCGAGCAGGGTGTTACTTTTGAGCTCGTTGCAATGCAAACAAAAATTGCACTCTTAGGCCTCAGTGCAGAACAAGTTAAAAAATGCATAATCGCTTATGAGCCTATCTGGGCAATCGGAACCGGCAAAACCGCAACAAGCGACCAGGCACAGGAAGTTTGCGCAAAAATCCGTGAAACCGTTGCCTCTGTTTATGGAAAAGATGCCGCTGACGAAGTTATCATTCAGTACGGCGGAAGCGTAAATGCCGGCAACTCGAAAGAGCTCTTCGGAAAAGAAGATATCGACGGCGGTTTGGTAGGCGGCGCAAGCCTCAAAGCAAACGATTTTTCACAGATTGTAAACAGCTGTTTATGGAAAAGATGCCGCTGACGAAGTTATCATTC
>CAZSIY010000305.1:0-1622 GCA_964606825.1 uncultured Oscillospiraceae bacterium
CATTTGGGAATGATATACACCATGCCGGGCTTTATGTGATATGTTTTTTTTCTGAAATGTGTTATAACCTCGCCCGAGAGCTTATATATAAGCTCGTAGCGTGGGATTTTGTTGCCGTAATTTATCGTGCGCTTTTCGCTTGTTTTAGGCTCTATCAGCGACACCGAAGTTATTTCTTTTATGCTGAAATTTCCAAACATTTTTATCACCGAAAAAAGTATATCACAAATGATTTTAAATGTCAATAAAAAAGTGATATAAAGTGCAAAAAGTCGTACGATGCATTTACTTGCGTTTTTCACTTTGATATAATGAACAAAACAAAGAAGGTGGTTGCCATGACAGAGAGAATAAGAGAGCTTACAGTGCTTACTCTAAGCGGTAAAATGTACGTAGAACCCGAAAAAACGGAGTTCAGCAGAGAAGACATTCTTTTGCCCGAAAGTAAAATGCATGTGAAAAGAATTTGTGAATACATATCAAATCAAAAACCTAAAATCACAAAATATTCGAAATTAACGGGATTTTTTAAATTTGACGGCAGCGTTGTGGGTGATGCCTTTGGCAGAAGCGGTCACCGTGCAACAGGAGAGGCTATGAGTCTGTTTTACCTCAAACCCGTTGACAATTTTTCTACGATGGAATGGCAACATGCAACAGGTGATTACGGAAAGATATTATCTTGCGGCATTAAAGGAATAATTTCGGAAATAGAAAAATCCCTTTCGCTTCATAACAAATCCGATGAAATCGATTTTTTGAACGGACTCAAAGATATAGCAAATGCATTGATTGCATGGACGAAAAAATGTTCCGATGAAGTGAGAAAATTTTCCGAAACAGTTGAAGAAGAGGAGTATAAATCAAATTTAAAAAGGCTGTCGGCGGCGCTTTTGAAGGTGCCCGAAAACAAACCCGATAATTTTTACGAGGCGCTTCTTTCGATTTATGTTTGTTTCAGTCTTGACCCGGACAGCGTGGGAACGCTCGACCGCTATTTGACGCCGTTTTATGAAAACGATATAAAAACAGGCGCAATAACAAAAGATGAGGCAAAGGAATATTTGCAGGAATTGTTTTTAATGCTCCAGGCCAAGTCCCCTCTTTCGGGCAATTTTACGCGCGGTGGCGAATCACATTTTTGCATAGGCGGATATTTGCCGAGCGGCGAGGACGGATTTAACGAAGTGTCGGAGCTTATTGTAAAAAGTTTAATCGAACTTCCTATTTATTGTCCCGAAATAACTTTGAGATGGACTGAAAAAACACCTCGAAAAGTGCTGGAATTTATAATGAATTGCGAGCGCAAAGACAAATTTAAGCGTTTTGCGTTTACAAATGATGAAAAGCGTATTAAGTGTTATACCGAAATTTGTGGTTTCCCTTTTGAACGTGCCGTTAATTATACAATGGTGGGTTGTAATGAGCCGGCGTTTTTGGGCGCAATTACAGGCAGTAACTCAAAAGGAAATCTTGTTCGATGTGTAGAAACGCTTTTTCATGAAAAATATGAGAGCATAAGAAACGCAAAAAACTTTGACGAATTTTATAAAATTTTCGAAAAAGAAATGCTTGCCGATATTGATAAAATTTATGAATATGATGATAAGTACAACCTTGCC
>CAZSIY010000306.1:0-1618 GCA_964606825.1 uncultured Oscillospiraceae bacterium
GGGAGCACTGCGCACGTCGGTTGAAAACGGCGTAAAAAAAGCAAAACCTTATTTGGCTTTTGCGGCGCCGAACGAAATGCAGGGCATAGCTTTTCTTTCGAATGGTGACGTTCATCTCAGCTGCTCGTACGGCAGAAAAGTCATGTCGGCACAGCTTCTTTACAAAAATCCTTTCAAAGAGCCGTGCGACGGTGAAATTTGTGTGGAAAATCGAGAAATACCCGTGTGGTTTTTAAATAACGAACGCATAAAGCACGCAATGTTTGCCCCGCCCATGAGCGAGGGCGTCGTTTCTAAAAACGGTAAGGTGTATGTTGTTTTTGAGTCTGCGGCGCTTAAATATCGTGCCGATGCCGTGCATCCCACAGATTGCGTTTGGTCGGTGGATTGGTCGAAAAAATAAGAAAAAAATTTTTTAAAATTTTTTGCAACCTTTTGCCTCGCTAAAAAGTATTAAGGGTGAAAGGGCAATAAAACACCTTGTCCGACAAATAAAACCCGAAAGGAAGATAAACATGAACAAAAAACTTATTATTTCATTATTGGCGGCAACAATGACCGTAAGCACAAGCGCTTTTGCTACCGAGGCGATAGATGCATCGCAACCGGAAGTAATCGCAACATTTGAGAGCGCTTCGTCTCTCAAAGTACTTGTAACAGCTACGGAAATCGGAGACGACTACATAGTTGTAAAAAGCGATGGTGACAGAGAAATTCAGCTCAACATCTCCGAAAGTACCGTAATAATCGACAGCGAAACAGCAAATGCATTTTCCGCAAAAGACATCAAAGTCGAAGACGAACTTTTCGTTCAGTATTCATCTGTTATGACAAGAAGTATTCCCCCTCAGACAAACGCCGAGTTTATAGCTGTAAATGTAGATAAAGGCTCTGCAAATCTCATTAATGTAGATAGCGTTTCAAATGACAAAGAGGGCAATTTGGTTGTAATCGATAACAGCGCCAATGTTGTTTTGACAATTGCAAAAGATGCGCGCGTTACGCCTTATATGACCAAAAATATAGTAAGAGCGGCAGATATCGTTCCCGGCACCAAAATCGTTGCATGGTATGATATGGTTACAATGAGCATTCCCGCATACGCAAATACTGATAAAGTGGTTTTAATACCCGAAGCCGTTATGTCGGAAGAAGTTGACGGCGAGTTTAAAATTCTTGTAGGCAATAAGGAAGTTGATATCGCAGGTCTTCCCACCGCTCCTTATTATGACGAAAGCACTCTCATGGTTCCCCTCCGCAAAATAGGCGAAGCTCTCGGCTATAACGTAGGCTGGGATGATTCAAGTTGCGTTATTACTATAGGTAACAGCGCCCTTGAAGCTCAGCTTAAAGAAAACAGCGCAATCGTTTCGTTAAAGAGTGCCGCAAGAGCCGCAAACGAGGTTGAAAACGTAAAAGCAACAGTTGTAAAAGACGGCCATACTTATGTTCCGCTCGATTTCTTTAAAGTGTTTTCAAACGACGTTGCTGTTGATGGCAATGTAATTTTGGTATCTCCCATAGCAGTACTTGAATTGAACTAAAAATACACTCCTATCTAAATATGTCAAAAAAGACCGTATCCAGTCAAAAAGGTGCGGCCTTTTTTGGTTAAAAC
>CAZSIY010000307.1:0-1599 GCA_964606825.1 uncultured Oscillospiraceae bacterium
CCAAATTCATGGGGGCAATCACATCCTTTCGTAGATTTATACAATCTGCGAATTTAGATGGATTTAATTGCATAATTAATGTCAAATAAATACAATATATTCCATATATCAG
Organism: uncultured Oscillospiraceae bacterium; assembly: GCA_964606825.1. Classification (GTDB taxonomy): domain Bacteria; phylum Bacillota; class Clostridia; order UMGS1810; family UMGS1810; genus CAKSIN01. The sequence continues at coordinate 113 of CAZSIY010000307.1, forward strand.
GCATAAAAAAAAGAAGCAAAAAACAAATTTGCTTCTTTTTTTAGAATAGTCAAACAAAAGTATATATTTTTAAATTTACAGCAACATTTTATTCTGAATGACCCGTATTTTGACCCCTTATAGAGAAAAGTGAATCTAATTGGGAACGTTTATTATCCATCGAAGGGTGCACATATCGATTAAGAGTAATTTGGACATTAGCATGCCCCATTATTTCGCTTAATAATTTTACATCAGCCCCGGTAGTTACTAAATTCGTAGCAAATGTATGTCTGAGAGCATGGAAATTTTTATTCGAAATACCGGCTTCTTTAAGATATTTCTGAAATTTGTTCTGGTATGTTCTAGGCTCCAATGGCTTGTCATCGTTAAAAAAATACTCCTTGTCTGTTTTGTATTGACATATTAATCCGTACAAAGCATCAGGCAATGGAATATATCGGTTAGAATGCAGACTTTTAGGGTCATCTTCAAATAAAGCTGTATGTACTGTATCATTTTCGTCTTTAATTGCGATTCTTTGTACAGTTCTGCTGACATGAAGAATTTTAGTTTCAAAATCAATGTCACTCCACTTTAAAGAACAAATTTCACCTAACCTTAATCCTGTAAATATACACAAAATCACACCCAGCTTGTAAATATCCAAGTCGGTATATAAGACATTTAACAAATCCAACTGTTCTTTTTCGGATAAAATTTTTACAGGCTTTATCGAGCGTACACTCTTCCTGCGCACAGGTTTGTCCACTTCGATATTATGCGCTGTTTTTGCATGTACAAAAATCTGATTAATAACACAATAAATACTGCGCTCAATACTTTCGGAAAGCTCTGTGTCACCAACTGCCATGACTTCATGCCTGATTAATTCGTCCGTTATCTCAGTAATATCATAATTACCAATTGTCTCTGCAAGATATTGGTTGTAAACATTCAGATATTTGATATAAGTAGAATGCTTTTTAATTAACCTGATACCATCGAACCAATCTGTAGCAAGTGAAGCAAAACTGGTATAGTTTTTGGCAGTATACCTTCGCGTTTTAGGCATATTACCGGGCTGCGGCATCAATTCATCAATTCTCGCCTTAATCAGTTTTTCTTTTGCTTCGGTATATGTTTTGCCGTAAACTGAACGAAAAATCTTCTTTCTTTTTTCTTCAGAATAAACAAGATATCTTCCCTCCCATCTGCCGTCTTTTCTTTTTCTGATGTTTTCTCCTTTACGTGACATTTTAACAGTCATCTCCTTTGACCCATATTTTGACCACTTATAGTAGTCAAACATTAAATCGGCATAAGGAGCATTAAGCATTCAGATTTCAATAAGTATTTGTTATTTTTTGGCTATTATATATTTTTTCGCAATTTCTATTGACATAATGCAACTTAATTTGATATATTTGTATGTGGTTTGATGAGAATAAAAAAATTCGCAGATTGTATAAATCTACGAAAGGATGTGATTGCCCCCATGAATTTGG
>CAZSIY010000308.1:0-1593 GCA_964606825.1 uncultured Oscillospiraceae bacterium
TCGTGCGGCAATTTTTGCAAGCTCGTTTGCATCAAAAGGAATAAGCGGATATAAATATCCGCCGCCGTCGGCGGTTTTGGTACATACCGCAAGAAGTAATATAATCGCAGAACCGGCAACAAGTCCCCAAATTTTCAGAAACCCCGTAAGTATAATGAGAAAAATTCTGAAAAACTTAAAGGCATATCCCAATTCAAAACTCGGCAATGCATAAATCCCCACGGCAAGAAACGACATAAAGAATACAGATTCCGCTGTCATCCAACCGGAACTTACGGCACATTCGCCGACAAGCAAAGCACCCACAATTCCGATTGCCGAACCAAGCACGTTCGGGGCATTCAGCGTGGCGATTCTGGTGACTTCAAGAATAAATTCCATTATAATCAACTGAACAACCGGGGGAACATATGCCGGTTCTTTTATTTTGATAACCTCAAGCCACGCCGGTACGGAATCCGGATAGCTCAACAAACACAACCATATCGGTGTGAGGAATATGGAGGTAAGCATGAGAAATGCTTTTACGAAACGATAATATGTGCCTGTAATCGGCGGAAAATAATAATCGTTTGCCTCTGAAAGAAAATCAAACATGGTTGACGGAAGAATCATTACAGAGGGAGAATTGTCTATAATCACGGCAATTTTACCCTCAAGCAGTGCCGCACAGGTCTTGTCGGGACGTTCGCTGTATAATATTTTCGGGAGCGGATTATACCAAACGGGCGGAAAAAGATTTTCCGAAAGAGTTTCCTGATTCATTGTAAGTGCGTCAATATCAATGCTTTGGATTTTATCTTTAATTTTTTTTAAAAGTTTCTTGTTGCATATGTTATCCATATAGCAAACTATAACGGCGGTTGGAGAAACGTTTCCGACAAGCATTTGTTCCATTCTTAAAAATTTTGAATGTATACGGCGGCGTATCAATGCCGCATTGAATATTGTTACTTCAACAAATCCGTCGTGCGAACCGCGTATTACTTTGTCGCTTTCGGGTTCGGCGGTATTGCGCTGCGGATATTGCTTTGCATCAATTGCAAATGCGGTGTCCGCGCCGTCAAGAAACATAATCACCGTGCCCGACATCATTGTAATTATCGCATTGTCAATATCAGAAATCAAAGTGACCTCAACAAATGGAATCACACTTTCCATGACCTCGGCAACGCTCATTTTTTCTTTTTTGCCGGCATATTTTTCAAGAAAAGAACGCATAATCTGAGTTGTTACCTGAGAGTGCGAATCTCCGTCCAAAAGAAAAAATGCGGCTTTTTGTGCTCCGATTTTAAATTCACGTGTGATAATATCAAAATTTTTATCCGTTGCGGCTTCACGTTTGAAATCGGCAACCGATTTTTTTATATCCGATGATACATGCATAATTTAATCCTCCTTGTGTATACATATTTTTTGCAAAATTGCAAAAGATATACGTGTCGGAATGTAAATTCGGCAATATAAAAAAACCTAAAAATGATATTATGCCGTGTGGAACGGCGGAACGGAGACTGTTATGAAAAAACCTTGTATATGCATTTTTGCGGCGCTTTTTACGGCATTGATGTTGAGTGCCTGTGGGAATAACGA
>CAZSIY010000309.1:0-1592 GCA_964606825.1 uncultured Oscillospiraceae bacterium
ATATACAGGCTTGCGGTTGCGGAGCTTGCGCACCTCACTGGCTCATTTATGCCCGATATAACTTCAAGTGCCGATGCCACCCCCTCAGGGTTCCGCGTAAGTTCAACCGCCGTGGCATCTGCCAAATATTCGCGATTACGACTTAGAGCCATTTTCAATATTTGACCGGCTATGGGAGCTAAAATGATAAACACCAACCCCACAATCATTACAAACGCATTTGCACCGTTTTTTTCATCATCGGAGCGTCTGCGCGAGCCGCGATACCAAAACGATCGGCTCCAAATATCGGATATCATTATAACGGCGCCGATCATAACGGATGCTACTGTTGACAGCAAAATATCATAATTTTTTATATGCGACACTTCGTGTGCCAAAACGCCCTCAAGCTGATAATAGTCAAGTTTTGAAAGCAAGCCCGTAGTTACGCAAACCGCCGCATGATTTGGATTTCTTCCCGTGGCAAAAGCGTTTGGAGACGGGTCATCCATAACATAGAGCTTGGGAACGTCAATCCCCGCGGCTATGCAAATGCCCTCAAGGGCATTTATAAGCTGTCTTTGCTGAATTTCATCGGCAGGGTGCGCTCTGTTCATGGCGATTACTATCTTATCGCTGTTCCAATAAGAGCCGAGAGAGGCAACAAGCGAAAACGCCAAAGCCATAACCACCGCATATTCACCATAACCCAAGGCATAGGTTATATAATACACAACTACCGTCAAAAAAGCGAAAATTGCGGCAACTATTAAAAATGTTTTTATCTTATTTCTTTTTATACTTTTAAACATGTCATCACCTTAGAAGCTGACTTTGGGCGGATTTTGAGCCTCGGAAGCCGTGGTTTTGAAATACTCACGGGCGCTGAACTTTAATATGCCCGCAATAATATTTTTCGGAAACATTTCTATTGCCGTGTTGTAGGAAGCTACGGTATCGTTATAGAACTGCCTTGCAAAAGAAATTTTATTTTCAGTATTGGTAAGCTCAACCTGTAGTTCCTTAAAATTCTGATTTGCCTTTAAATCCGGGTAATTCTCCGCTACGGCAAAAAGAGATTTTAAAGTTTCCGACACTTCATTATCCGCCTCGGCTTTCTCCACTACTGAAACGGCTTTTGCCATATCAGCACGCTGCGCGGTAACTTTTTCCAAAAGCTCGCTTTCGTGATTTGCATAACCTTTTACGGTTTCCACGAGATTTGGAATTAAATCATATCTTCTTTGAAGCTGAGTTTCAATTTGAGAAAAGCCGTTGTCTACTTTGTTTTTAAGAGAAACCAAGCTGTTGTACGCGCATATTGCGTAAATTACCGCAACTACAATCAAAATCAAAAATATTCTCATTTAAATCACTCCTAATCGCTACCTTGTAAGCATTACGGCAATAAACGTGCAAATAATACCTGCCGCGCTTGTTTTGGTAATTTTTTCTTTAAAGAACACTGCCGACATAACCGTTGCCGCCACAAGAGAAAGGGCGTTGCTCAAAGGATAGAGCACAACAGACGGTATTTGCTTTGTTGCCGCAGTGAGAAAATACGAATTCAAAAACAGCATAAGTGCCATAATAAGTATATAGCCTATGGT
>CAZSIY010000310.1:0-1587 GCA_964606825.1 uncultured Oscillospiraceae bacterium
GTGCATAATAAATATCTCGGAAGCAAATATCAAGGTTGAGTTTTCTTTTGTAAAAAGTGCCGATATTTCCGAAAAAGGCGTGACATTCGTTGATTTTGACAAACTGTGCGACGGCTCGATATTTTTAAGAAACAGAAGAGAAGGCGACACTTTCTCACCGTCGGGCATGACAGGGAGTAAAAAAATCAAAAAATTTTTTATAGACAATAAAATTCCCGAAAGCGAACGAAACCGATATCCCCTACTCGTTTCAAACGGCGAAACGGCGGCAGTTATCGGCCTTAGAGTCGGCAGGAATTATATTATAGATGAAAACACCAAAAACATACTTATGATAAGAATTACAGGAGGAAATAATGGACAATAGGAAAATTTGTGAAAAAGTCGTTGTATCCGAGCAGGAAATCGATACAATCGTAAAAGAGCTCGCAAATCAAATAAACACCGATTACGCGGGCGAAGAAATTGTTTTTGTATCTATTTTAAACGGTTCATTTATGTTCACGTCAGATTTAATGAAGCACATAACCCTTGACTGCCACATTGATTTTATGCAGGTTTCAACCTACGGCAACTCCACCAATACTACGGGGAATTTTGTAGTGAAGAAGGATTTGAGCTTTGATGTAACGGAAAAAAACGTAATCATTATCGAAGATATACTTGATACCGGCTACACGATGAAAAACCTCATTGAATATTTCAAAATCAAAAAGGTTAAAAGTTTGAAAATAGCAACAATGATAGACAAACCCCATCGCCGTACCGAAGAAGTTCACGCTGATTACGTTGGTTACACCATGAACGAGGAGTTGTTTATTGTCGGTTACGGACTTGACTACGCTCAAAAATACAGAAACCTGCCCTATATAGGCGTTTTGGGTGAACATCTTCACTAAAATATTTTTTAAATTTAGGAGGTCGATATTGTGAACAAATACATAAAAGGCATTGGTATCTACGCTATTTTGCTTGTAGTGATATTCGGAATATTTTCACTCATGAATTACAGCGCAGAACCCGACACTATCAGCTTTTCGGAATTTATTAACGACATAAATTCAGGAAAAGTCAAAAAAATCGAAATTGTAAACGATGAAGCTACTGTAACACTGCGCGGCGACAAGGTGGTAAATTGCGAAATTCAATCACTTGCCGTTTTGTACGCATTTGCCGAGGAAAGTATGGAGAAACAAATTTCCGCCGGAACGCTTACCGTAGACATTACCAAACCCTCAAGTCCGCCTTGGTGGCTTACTATGATACCATCATTTATATTTATCGTGGTGATTATAGGATTTTGGATTTTCTTCCTCAAACAGTCAAAAGGCAGTGGTGGAAGAGGAACCATGAACTTTGGAAAGAGCCACGCAAAAATTCATATCAATGAAACAGACAAAGTTACTTTCAACGATGTAGCCGGTGCTGATGCCGAAAAAGGCGAGCTTGAAGAAATTATCGAATTTCTTCGTGACCCGGCGAAATTTAACGCTCTCGGCGCAAAAATCCCGCGCGGTGTGCTACTTGTGGGCCCTCCGGGAACTGGTAAAACACTTCTCGCAAAAGCCGTTGCCGGTGAGGCAAATG
>CAZSIY010000311.1:0-1574 GCA_964606825.1 uncultured Oscillospiraceae bacterium
CATAAACTTTAAAAATCTTTTTCGGCTTAAGTTTTGCTTTAGGCAAGGGGCCTCATTTTAAAGCGAATATTTCTTTTTATAATCTCTGTAACGAACTTCAAAGTCGTTTTCACCATCGGATTTAACATGATTTAAGTACTCATGCGTTTCAAAACTTCCGCGGTCGATTTCGAGCATGCAAACCGCGATATTCGAGCAATGGTCGGCAATTCTTTCATAATTTGTAAGAAGGTCGGAAAGAATAAAACCATACTCAACGGTACAATTTCCGTCTTTTAAGCGCTTTATATGGTTATCTCTTATTTTGAGTTTGAGCTTATCTATAACCTGCTCAAGTGGTTCTACCATTTTTGCGGTTTCAAGGTTTTCATTAACAAGGGCATCCACCGCAAAGTGGATAACTTCGCGAACCGCAGAAGAAATAACCTGTATTTCATGGGTGGCTTCAGCTGAAAACTCAACTTTCTTTTCGTGCATTTCCGTTGCCGCGTCCACTATATTTACCGCATGGTCGGACATTCGCTCAACGTCACCTATAACATGAAGAAGCTCCGTTACCATTTGGCTGTCGCTCTCTGCCATGGCAACGCCGGAGAGCTTTACAAGGTAGGTGCTTATTTTGTCCTCATATTTGTCCACAAGGCCCTCGCTTTTTAAAACTTCGGCGCTTTTTGCGGCGTCGAAGTTTCCTATGAGATTTGTGGCATCGAGAATGGATTTTTCCGAAATTTGCGCCATATCGCTCACAAGTTCGCGGCATTTTTCAACAGCAAAAGAGGGAACGGTCATAAATCTTTCGTCAAGAGCGGCAAAAACGTCCGCCTCTTCGCTCTCTTTGCCTTTTATTGTCTTTAGGGCAAGAGTTTCTATAACTTCAACGAAAGGAAGAAGAACCACGGTTGAAATTATATTAAAAAGCGTGTGGACAACGGAAATTGTTATTACGCTTACGCTCGTGCTCATAAACGCGAAATCAAACATTGAGTGGAGTATAAAAAACGCACCGCCGACGATTATCACACCTATCATTTTTATATACAAGCACGAAAAAGCAACTCTTTTCGACTCCGTGTTTCCCGTAATAGCCGACAAAATCGGCGTAATGGTGGTGCCTATATTTTGGCCGAGAATTATCGGAATAGCCGTTGAAAACGGTATTGCAACCGAAAGCGAAAGCGCCTGGAGCACGCCCACCGAAGCCGATGACGACTGAATAATTGCGGTGAGAAGCGTTCCTACGAGTATTCCCATCAAGGGGTTTGAAAACATAATGAGCATACGGCTGAAGCTCTCACTGTTTTTAAGGCCTTCAACAGAAGCGCTCATTGCATCCATGCCGAACATCAAAATGGCAAAGCCCAAAAATATTTTTCCGAGATTTTTTTTGCTGTCAGACGAGGCAAGAGTCATAAGAAAGCCTATCGCCGCAAGAATGTGCGTGAAGGAAGAGGGTTTTAAAATCCTTATTAAAAACGAGTCGCCGCTTATGCCCGAAAGGCTCAAAAGCCAGGCGGTAACCGTGGTGCCGACATTTGCGCCCATTATCGTGCCGAGAGTTTGACCGAACTTCATAA
>CAZSIY010000312.1:0-1572 GCA_964606825.1 uncultured Oscillospiraceae bacterium
GCATAGGTGAATACGTTGGTGTCTTTGCGTCCGTTTGGAGCATCTGACGCCGTAGTTTTGTGCCTTTAGGTACGTTGTATGGCTTTGTACGTCACTTCCTTCCTAAAATTTTTTAAATTATTTAGGAGGAGTTTTTTATGAATAACGAAGAAATAACAGTACAGGAACGCGCACTGGAACTTTTGAGAAACAAGCAGTTCGTCATGCTTAAAGAGCTTTTAAACACCATGAATCCGGCAGATATTGCTCTGTTTTTGTCAGAACTCAGTGGTGATGAACTTATAATTGCTTTCAGAATAACGCCGAAAGACCTGGCGGCGGATACTTTTGTTGAAATGGAACCGGAGCTTCAACAGCTCCTCATACACAGGTTTACTGATAAAGAGCTCAAAGAAGTCGTAGACGAGCTCTATCTTGACGATGCCGTCGATATTGTAGAAGAAATGCCGGCAAATGTCGTAAAAAGAATTTTGCGTGCCGCAGACAGCGACATGAGAAAAATGATAAATACTCTTTTGAAATATCCCGACGACAGCGCGGGAAGTATTATGACAATAGAGTTTGTAAGTTTGCGCAAGTCAATGACTGTAAATGATGCCATAAAGCATATAAGAAAAACCGGCGTAGACAAGGAAACAATATACACTTGCTACGTTACCGACGACAATAGCAAGCTCATCGGCTTGGTTTCTGTTAAAACTTTGCTTCTTGCCGACGAAGATGAAATTATAGAAGATATAATGGAGTCAAACCCCATATATGTTACCACTCTTGAGGACAAAGAGGTTGTTGCAAACGACTTTGACAAATATAATTTTATCGCACTTCCCGTAGTGGACGAGGAAGGGCGTTTAGTGGGAATTGTAACTTTCGACGATGCTATTGACGTTTTGCAAGACGAGGTTACCGAGGATATCGAAAAAATGGCGGCTATTTTGCCTACCGACAAACCGTATATGAGAACCGGCATTTTTGAAACATACAAAAAGAGAATACCCTGGCTTCTTTTGCTCATGGTTTCGGCAACATTTACGGGAATGATAATAAACAGTTTCGAAAAGGCGTTGCAAGCATATGTTGTTTTAACGGCCTTTATTCCAATGCTCATGGATACCGGCGGAAATTCGGGCTCGCAGGCATCGGTTACAATCATTCGCGGACTTTCGCTCGGTGAGGTTGAGTATAGGGATACTTTAAAAGTTCTTTGGAAAGAAATTCGTGTTTCACTCCTTTGTGGACTGACGCTTGCGGTGGCAAATTTCGCGAAGTGTTTGATTTTGGATCGCGTTGGTATAGCCGTTTCTCTCGTAATATCTCTTACGATTGTGGCAACGGTGTTTTTTGCGAAAATCGTCGGCTCGCTTCTTCCCATTGCAGCAAAGAAAATCGGGTTCGACCCGGCTGTTATGGCAAGCCCGTTTATTACGACAATAGTCGACGCAATATCGCTTCTTATCTACTTTAACATAGCGTCAATGTTCTTACCGCTGTAATTATTTTTGCAAAAATAAATATTTTATGTGTAAATGTCAAGAGTAAATGCGAAAATAATTTAAAATAATTTATTTTTAT
>CAZSIY010000313.1:0-1569 GCA_964606825.1 uncultured Oscillospiraceae bacterium
TGTGCTATACTATATAATGGAAAACGATGGCATACGCGTATTGATGCGTTTAATTTAAATAAAAACACAGGAGTGACACAATGGAAAATACAATCAAACATCACAAGCACCGCCCGCGAAGCAAATTTTCGGGAAAAATAGGATATGTAATGTCGGTTGCGGCATCTGCCGTGGGTCTCGGCAACATATGGCGTTTTCCGTATCTTGCGGCAAAATACGGCGGCGGAATGTTTTTAATAACATATCTTTTGCTTACAATTACTTTCGGTTACGTTATGATAGTTTCCGAAACGGCTCTCGGAAGGCTTACCAAAAAGAGCCCCGTGGGCGCGTTTGCAAGCTTCGGAAATACAAAAACGCTTAAGGTCGGCGGCTGGTTGAACGCCGTTGTGCCTATGGTGGTGGTGTCGTACTATTGCGTAATAGGCGGCTGGGTAATAAAATATCTTTTTGAGTACCTTTGCGGCCATTTTGAAACAATTGCAACAGATACCTATTTTTCAAATCTCATTGCTTCTTCGGCAAGTGTTGAATTTTGGTTTATCGTGTTTGGGGCAATAGTGTTTTTCGTGGTTCTCTCCGGCGTTAAAAACGGCGTAGAGAGGGTTTCTAAAATAATGATGCCCATACTTATTGTGCTTGCCGTTGCAATTGCCGTATATTCGATTACGCGCCCCGGTGCTTTGGAAGGCGTAAAATACTTCCTCATTCCAAATTTTGAAAACTTTTCCATAATGACCGTTGTTGCGGCAATGGGGCAAATGTTTTACTCGCTTTCCATTGCCATGGGAATTCTCTACACCTACGGCTCCTATATAGGAAATGACGTGGATATAGAAAAGAGTACCGCCCAGGTTGAATTTTTCGATACAGGCGTTGCAATACTTGCGGGCCTTATGATTATCCCGGCTGTTTTTGCATTTTCGGGCGGAGATATGAACGCGCTCCAAGCGGGTCCGTCGCTTACGTTTATCACACTTCCCAAAGTGTTTGAAAGCATGGAGCTCGGCGGAGTTGTGGGAATTGCGTTTTTTGTAATGTTCTTCTTTGCGGCGCTTACAAGTGCAATATCGCTTCTCGAAACAAGTGTTTCCACTTTTGAAGACGAGCTCGGTTGGCATCGCCCCAAGGCGTGCGCCCTTATGGCTGTAATAATTTTTGTAATAGGAACTGCATGTTCTCTGGGATACGGCGTTTGGGAAGACGTGAAGATTTTGAAGATGACGTTTTTGGATTTCTTCGATTTCCTTGCAAATTCCATAATGATTCCCATAGCCGCTCTTGCTACGTGTTACCTCATTTTGCGCGTTGCAGGAATTGAAAAGGTGGAAAACGAAGTTCGCCTTTCATCCGATTTTAAAAGACAAAAAATGTATAGATTTTTTATAAAATATCTCGCTCCTGCGTTTATCACGATTATCCTTTTAACGTCGATTGCAGATGTTTTCGGTTGGATTTCTATATAACAAAATTACCCGTCGCCCAAAAGGCGGCGGATTTTACATTGTGTAATATTCTTTTAAATATTTTTTAGGCGACATGCCTTAGTGCTTTTTAAATCATTTTCCG
>CAZSIY010000314.1:0-1560 GCA_964606825.1 uncultured Oscillospiraceae bacterium
TCTTCGGTACCGACACTTCAAACAAAATATCATCAAGGACAAAAGAAATATCCTCGGTAATCGACGTTGCTGTCAATTTGTTTTCTTCAAGCGACTCAAGATATTTTTTATATTCATTGTTATCCCCTTCATAATCGGGAACAATAATATTATTTACGCCGACATTTCCGATTATTTCGGGGAAACCGCCCACGTGGTCTTTGTCAAAATGCGTGATAAAGAGATAGTCTGCATTCAATGTGCCGTGCTCCGCAAGGTATTCAACAACTTTGTCGCCGTCGTCTTTTTCTCCGCAATCGATAATAACGCTGTGATTTTTGGTTTTTAAAACCATTGCATCTGCCTGCCCGGCTTTTAAAACGGTGAACTCAAAGCTTCCGGTCACATTCGGTACTTCAAATTCCGAAAGCTCTTTCTTTTGACAGCCGCACAGCAAAAAAACAAATGCGGCGGCAATGCACATTATTTTTATCTTCATTTTTTCAACACCTTTCGTTTGTTCGGTTATAAACGGTACATTTCAATAATAACACGCCAAAATTAAATTGAGATTAAAAAAGTTCCGCAAATTCATTTTTTGTAATATAAATAAAATCAGCAATTCCGCAACACCGTGGCAACGCACAATCCTTTTCCGAATTTATCCGCGAAAAAGACGGAAGTAAAATCTTGCGAAAACCTTTTCTTGTGTGGTTGCAAAATGATGAATATATACAAAACAATCCCGAAACATACTTTTGCAAGTTTCGGGATTGTCATCTTTTTCATGCAATGTTCATCGGTTCACGTTTTTGGAAACGGCGGATTTTCAGTCGTATAATCCTTGTTTTGTGAAATCGGCTATTGCCGCTTTAACCGTTGCCAAATCTTCACGGTATGTAACTCCGTACCATTTATCGGGAGTGCTCAGCATTTTAACCTTTTCTTTGCCGGCTTTTATGAGACCGTCAATAACCGACGGCAAAAAATATTCACTTTTTATGTCATCGGCATTGTTTCTTAAAAATTCCGTCAAGCCCTCTTCCAAATATCCGAATATACTCGGATTAAGTCCGAATAAGTTCATTGATACAAGGGTGTTTTCGGGCAACTGAATTTTTTTGTTTTCCGCATCTTCATATGTGCCGTCACTGTTTATATTTGTTATTTCCGTTACGGTTTTGAGATAGCCGTTTTCCGTATGGCATATTCCCCTTGCAACGGTTCCGTTTTCGGTCACGGTTTTCATGAGTTCAAATGCAACCATTGCATATTCATCCGAATTTTTCAAATGCTCATTAACTGTTTTGTAGCCCTGTTTTCCGTAATAGTCATCGGCATTTATAACCGCAAACGGCGTGTTTACTTTGTCTTTCGCGCAAAGTATTGCATGACCCGTTCCAAGCGGTTTAACTCTGTTTTCGGGAAGTTTGAACCCTGCCGGAATTTTGTCTAAACTTTGGAAAGCATAGTCAACATCTATCATGCTTTCAATACGTTTTCCGACGGTATCTCTGAAATCTTTTTCAATTTCTTTTTTTATAATAAAAACCACTTTGTCAAATCCGGCTTCCTTTGCAT
>CAZSIY010000315.1:0-1559 GCA_964606825.1 uncultured Oscillospiraceae bacterium
CGCTTTGGCGTTCCCCATTGATTTTGAACCGCGGTTTTGGCTTTTGTAGGCGTTGTAAACCTCCGAAAGAGTGTTTGCGATTTCTCGGTTTATGGAGTTTGAGGGAACCCAATAAACCGATAATTCGCAAACACTCTTTCGGAGCTTTACAACGCCTACATAAGCCAAAACCGCGTTTCAAATGCAATGGGTAACGCCAAAGCGCAATCTCACATATAATACAATAAATGAAAGGACTGAAAAGAGCGTGAAGTATGGAAAATGCGGCGGTTTTAAATTATTTTTGAAAAGACTGGGAAAAACCCTTTTCGTTTGCATAATTTCAGGGTTCGTCGCCGGACTTCTCATGGCGTTTTTTCTTCCACCGTTATTTATAGCGGTGCTTGAATGTGTGCTCCTTATTTTCCTTTGCATATGCCTTTTGAGCAACAGTCTTTTCTGAAAAACATAAAGGAAGTGTGAGGCTTTGAAAGTAGTGGTTTTGAATTTTCCGGAATTTGTAAAAAGTTTTTTGAAGAAAATATTTAAAGTTACATAAAATAACACGGGGTACCGCTTACGCAGTACCCCGCTTAAAATGCAAAGCACAGGCTTTGCAACACGTCAAACTCAAACGGCTCTTGTAACCTTGTTTGAACGCAAGCAACTTGTGCAAACGTGAATTCTCTTAGGCGTACCGTTTACAAGCGCTCTTACCGATCTAACATTTGCTTTCCAAGTTCTGTTCGATCTTCTGTGTGAGTGGCTGACTCTTATACCGAAAGCGACTCCCTTTCCGCAAATATCGCATTTTGCCATATATATGCACCTCCCATAATTAATACCAAGTTTAAATACAGACTACATTGTACCAAAAATATTTCATTTTGGCAAGTGTTTTTTTAAAATTTTTGAAAATATTATGAAAAAGCAACATAAAAATCCCTCTAAAATGCCGACATAATACAATTTGAATAGATTTAATCCTTTGTAATCATTATTTAACATTAAAAATATTGACAACAAGCCCGCACATATGTATACTGTAATTACTACAAAATAACCAAATTAATATTAGAGGGATTTATTATGAAAAAAACTGCTTTTGTTGCACTCGGACTTTCTTTTGCGCTTTTGTCGCCGGTATATGCCGCCGATAAAATCTCGGTTACGGTAGACTCGAAACCGCTTACGTTTGACGTGGACCCCTTTATGCAAGACGACAGGGTTTTGGTTCCTCTTCGCGCAATTTTCGAAGCGCTCGGTTGTGACGTTTCGTACATAGAAGAAACCGAAACCGTGTTTGCCAAAAACGGCACTAAATTCGTAAGCCTCGACATAGGCTCGGACGAGATGTTTTTAAAAGACAAAAACGTAAAATTGGATGTTGCCGCGCAAATTAAAAACGACCGCACATTTGTGCCCGTACGCGCAATATCCGAAAGTTTTAACGCTACGGTAGACTGGGATGATGCCGCAAACACGGTAATAATAGAAACCAAGAAAACTCAACACAAAATAAAAAGGAAAAAAATTTCCGAAGAATTCAAAGACGAAAGCGGCGCTGTTCTCCTTAAAAC
>CAZSIY010000316.1:0-1554 GCA_964606825.1 uncultured Oscillospiraceae bacterium
CCAACATTGGGCGCCAAAAGAAAAAGACACGCATTTGCGTGTCTTTTTCTTTTTCTCTCAAAGCTCGACTCAAGCCATCTTTTCGTTTGCAGTCATGTGCTTTGCAAAACTGAGCAAAAGGCTTTTATTTATCTGAAATAAAAGCCGGCAAAAGAAGCAGAAAACATTGCAGTTTTACCGCTTTGGCGAATCTCATCGAAAATGATAATCGAATCAAATGTGGCTCCCCGAGCGGTGCCACGCTCACAAAGCGCGCCGCAGGGCATAAAAAATATCATTTCTGAATAAATCCAGTAAACTATTATTAACTATTGACAAACAGCAAAATAAAGCGTATTTTATATATAAAGAATATATGTAAAACAGGATAGGACACCGATTAACCTCAATGTTATTTAACTTTGAATACTACAGAGGGGATGTTATTTCTATGATGAGTTCTGGAGATGCGTATCATACTATGTATATATCGGGATATGGCACATATGATGGCTATAACACGTTTATGTTAACATATCATTCAAACAACACGCAATACAAGAGCCTATTAGAAATCGCAGAAGCTAATCCAGATGTCGTTTTTAGATTCTACAAAATCAATCAACACATAACTAATTGGAAAGGAAGGAATTTTATGAAAAAAAGATTCTAACATGCATTCTTGTAGTAGGACTCCTTGCTATGATTTCTTCTGTTGTCGTTGTAGCAGCGCAGGAAATTAGCAAAGCTACAGTTGATGCAAACGGTAATGTTGTTGAAATTGGAAATCATTTTGAGGATGATTCCCGAAAATCCGAAGAAATTAAAAATCAAATCATTAAGGAAGAAGAACAATTAAAGGCGAATCCCTCTATTGTGGTAAAGAGCAACAAAGAAAAAAATGCTGAGGATTTGGTTGAGTTACGAGCAAAAGCAGAGGCGGCAGAAGATAATGTTGCTTATTTGCGTGAATTGTTCGAAAACGGGATTAAAATTGTAAACAAATATTCTGATGCAAAACACTCAGAAAAAATTGTAGATTTACAAGAAATTGATCGCGATATGTTAGAGACAATGGTTACAGTGCTTGAAGAAAATCTGTTGAAGCAAAGCGATGCTGACATTTTCAAAGAATGTCTTGCACAAAAATGTTTTATCGTAACAAACACCGATACACTTTATCAAAGAATAAATACAATATTGGGCATTGATCCTTAATGCCGAGATATTCATTTTTACGAGGTTGTCTCTAAAACGACAATCTTGCTTTTTGTATGTAAAAACCTATTGATTTTTCGCGGAAATATGATACAATTACTCACAAATACAACTGTGTTTTTTGCAAAAAGTATTTTTACTAAGCAAAAAAATTAAATAAAAAACACGCATTTTTTTGAGTGCGTGTTCTGTTTAAGAGGAAAATTCGGCCTTTGAAACAGTAAAAACAGGCTTAAAAAGCACCGTTTTTGCATCGTATGTATACAAAAACAAGTCAAAAGAGGGCGAAAACGAAAAAAAACAAAAAAAACAAAAAAACTTTCAAAAAAGTGTTGACAAAGCGAGGGCATTATGCTA
>CAZSIY010000317.1:0-1554 GCA_964606825.1 uncultured Oscillospiraceae bacterium
ACCAAATTGTGTGCAATACATCGACTATGTGTATTTTAAAATGAAAAGAGAAAACCTGAGGTGACATGATGATATTAAAAGAAAAATCGACGAAATTTTGCCGATTAATCAAGGAAAAGTCATTTGCTGTCTGCTGCGGTCTTGCTCCGGTAGCGATTTTGATTGCATTTTTATTTACATTTAAATTTGGCTGCAATGTAATTATAGACGGCGAAATAATAGGAACGGCAAAATCAAAAGATTTCGTTTATTCCCTTGTAGATGGCATAAATGAAGATTTTGCTCCATATTTTGATGGCGAAAAAGCCATTAGTGTAACTCCGGTAACAACGCCGAAATTCGTGTTCGGAGGGAAATTCACTTCCGAGAAAAAGCTCGAAGAAACCATCAAGGCAACTTGCCCGTATTTGAAAAAGGCTTACAGCATAAAGTCGGACGGCGCAACGGTGGCCGCTTTTAATAATTCTTCCGACAGAAAAAAGGCATATAACGGCTTTTTGAAAAAGTATGTTAATGTAAAAGAAAGTTACGAAATTCTTGACAAAGTAGAGTTTACATACGGACTTGTGCCTTACGGAATGATAAAAGACGTTGACGGAGGTATTAAGCTTTTGGACGGCACACGTCCTTTAAGCGAAACCGTAAAGGTAAGCTCCGATATGACTCTTGCCGATATTCTTACGGCATATAATCTTACAAGTGCGCAATTTAAGGCGCAAAATCCCCACTATGAAGAGGGAAAAACTCAAAAAATAAAAGTTTCTTCGCAAGTGCCGGTAATTCGCTTGGTAATGACGGAGAAAATAACTGAAAAAAGTGTTTTGAGATATCAAACGCTCACGGTTAAAGACGATAGTACATATGAGGGCGAAAGCAGTGTTAAAACCACCGGGACAGATGGTTTTAAGTTTGTGAGCAAAAATGTGTATAAATTAAACGGCAAAACTTTGTTCGAAGTGACTGATAATGAAAAAGTCAGCGAGCCCGTAGACGAAATTATGCTTGTGGGCACAAAAAAATATTCCAAAGGCGATGCCACGGGAACGTTTGAGCGTCCGTACGGCGGAAATCTTTCTTCGCGTTTCGGAGAGAGAGGCGGCAGAAATCATAACGGTATAGATATTTGCGGTAACGTGGGCGATGATATCGTGTCTTCCGATGGCGGCGAAGTTGTTTATGCCGATTGGGAAGATGGCTACGGCTACGTTGTTAAAATCGACCATAAAAACGGATATGTGACATTTTATGCTCATTGTGATAAACTCTACGTTACAAAAGGTCAGCAGGTTGCAAAAGGTGAGGTAATAGCCGCTTTGGGTAACACCGGAAGAAGCACCGGACCCCACGTTCATTTTGAAGTTCGCGACAGCGAAAGCGGGAAGGCTTTAAATCCGTTGGAATTTATACAAACAGAATAAAAATTAAAGAGGTACTGCGCCTGCGGTGCCTTTTTTGTAAACTTTTTTTCTTTCTTTGATAAAAAGCCTTTACTTTTATCACAAAATGTATTAAAATAGTGTATATGTGACAATTGCAATTTGTTGGAGGTTATGT
>CAZSIY010000318.1:0-1543 GCA_964606825.1 uncultured Oscillospiraceae bacterium
TCTTAAAACCGTGCGATACTTACAGCTTCAATCAGCTGCTCACGGAACACAGATTCAACCGTGAAAAAGTATATGCCGTAGGCGTTCCGTGTGCCGGAATGCTTGATATAAGCAAAATAAAAGATAATGCCGAAGGCGTTGTTAATATAAAAGATTCGGGCGATACCGTTGAAGCCGAAACCCTTTACGACGGAACGGTTAAATTGAACCGTGCGGACGTGCTTGCGGAAAGATGTGTAAACTGCAAATCCAAAAAGCACGTT
The DNA here is from genome assembly GCA_964606825.1 of uncultured Oscillospiraceae bacterium. Lineage (GTDB taxonomy): Bacteria > Bacillota > Clostridia > UMGS1810 > UMGS1810 > CAKSIN01. The sequence continues at coordinate 264 of CAZSIY010000318.1, forward strand.
GCATACGACGAACTTTTGGGTGAGGACGGCGAAGTTCTCGATTCCGCAAGATTTGACGAAGTTGAAAAACTCGAAAAAATGACGGCGGACGAACGTTTTGCATTTTGGCAGAACGAACTCTCGCGCTGCATACGCTGTAATGCGTGCCGTGACGTATGTCCTGCCTGTACGTGTGAAAAATGCGTTTTCGACAACCCAAATTCGGGTGTTGAAAACAAAGCGGCTTCAAACGAATTTGAAGAAAAAATGTTCCATATCATCCGTGCATTTCACGTTGCCGGCCGTTGTACGGACTGCGGAGAATGTTCCGGAGTTTGTCCGCAGCATATTCCGCTTCATCTGCTTAACCGTAAATTCATAAAAGATATAAACAGTTTTTACGGAGAATATCAGGCAGGTGCGGAAGTGGGAAGCCGTGCACCGATTGTTAATTACACAACGGAAGATATTGAACCGGGAGAAGCTGTTGAAAGAGGTGACGAGGATGCGTAAACTTTCACTTGACAAAATTGATGTGCTTTTTTCAGCAATTGCGGAAGAAAACACACTTTATATGCCAGTTGACACAAAAGGCGGAGCGAAATTTGAAAAATGGGAAAGCGGCAAAAAGCTTTCAAACGCACTCAATACCACAAGAAGTGCAAAAGACTTTTTCTTTCCGCAGACCGAAAATCTTATGGATTTTAAGGTTGAAGGGAAAAATATAGAAATCATAGACACACGCAGCGAATGTGACGATTTTGTTATTTTCGGCGTACGTGCGTGTGATGTGAAAAGCTTTGAAATACTTGACAGAGTGTTCCTTTCGGAACCGGTTGATTCATATTACAAAAATCGCCGTGACCACGGAATTATTATGTCGCTTGCCTGCAACAAACCGGCGGAAACGTGTTTCTGCGGAACGTTCGGCATAGATGCATCAGAACCCGAGGGCGATATAGTATGTCATAAAACCGAAGATACTTTGTATATGGAAGCAAAAACCGAAAAAGGCGAAAAACTTCTGGAAAAATTATCCGAAGTAACCGAATCTGCGGAAGCCTCCGAAACGGACGAAACGAAAGCCGTTATAAAGGAAAGACTTTCAAAACTGCCGCTTGCGAAACTTTCGTCGGATAAATTCGGAGCGGGAAAAACTGCCGAGTTTTTTGATGCACCGGAATGGAAAGAGCTTTCACAGGCTTGTTTGGGATGCGGAACGTGTACGTTTGTTTGCCCGACTTGCCAGTGTTACGACATAAAAGATTTTAATACAGGTCACGGTATTAAACGTTTCCGCT
>CAZSIY010000319.1:0-1517 GCA_964606825.1 uncultured Oscillospiraceae bacterium
GCATTTAGGTTTCTTGCAGTTTCGTCTAATTCGGCAAAATACTCTCCTTCCGATTTTTGGCAAGGGTTACAACTTAAAATGCCCGTATCCACGCCTCTTTCCTTTAAAATCATTGCGCCGACCGAGTCGGTAACGATGCCGTTTTTTAAATCTCCCAAAGAAACATGTCTTGCGCTCTCTCCCACCGCAACTATCGGATAATCCGACATTTCATAGCACGTGGGCAAGGAATTTTTTGCGGTGATATCCACGGCATAGCTGTTTGCGGCAAGTTCCAATTTTCTTACGATGCCGCTTTTTTCAAGCTCGGGCAAGTGCCACTGTTTGATTTTATTTACGGCACTGTACACAAAGAGACCCGTAGGTTTTTTGCCCTTAAAAAGCTCCGCTACCTCGTTTTGAACATTTAATCTTTTGATATGCCTTTCGATATAGCCTTTTTCGTAACCCACTTTATGGTCGTAGTCGAACATATATTTTAAAATTCCGTCGGAGCTGCCGTCGCAAGCGAGGGCAAGGTCAAAAAGTTCAAGCGATTTTGACGGAACGTTATAGCGCGGGCGAGGGTACATGTCACCCTCGGCAAACGCTTCCACATTTTTATCTTTGGCGTTTATCCAGCTCATTTGCATACGCTGTTCTTCTATAACGTCTATGAGGGAATATTTATCATGATACGGCGCGCCGAAAGGCCTCATAAACGGGCGAGTATTGCCTGCAAAAGCCTTTGCTATCGTCACGGCATCAGTACCTGCCAAATCCCAGTTTGGCGGTGTGATGCACGCGCCGAGCCTTATATCGGGACAAACTTCGTCAACCGCCGCCCTTATTTTTCGGGCAAAGCCTACAAGCGTATTTGCCGACATTTCAAGGTAGGCATTTCTATACTTATTTTCACTGCCCGAGAAAACTCTTTTCTCAATTTCACTTCTCGGAACTTTTTCTCCGCAAAGACGATAAAATTCGTCAAGATGTTTTTCGCAAAAGCAACCCATATAGTGATTTTCGCGCAAATTCAACCTAAAGTCGTCATCAATCATTATGATATCGGGCAAAAGTGCGGCGATTTTTTTAACGGAACTTATATAATCGCGCACGAAGCGCTCGTCTGTGGGGCAATATGCGTAGGCATGCGCTGTGCCGTCAACACTTGTAATTGGGGTATAGTTATCTTTCATGGAGCTGTCGCCCTCATGAGTGAGGGCAACTCCGTGGCCCAAGCCGCCTATCCATATACCCGTTTCTATGCCATTTGATTCAAAGAACTCAACGGCGAGTTTTAATCTTTCAAAATCGGTATCGATTTCGCACTGATTGGAGCACACGGGGTACAAACCGCAAACGAACACTCTTTCTATTTTTCCGCGGATAAAATAATCAAGATATTTATTCAAATCTTTTTCAATATCGTCGCTCAAACTTTGAAGCGACACCGGAACGGAAACTTTATACATAAATGCACTTCCTCACATTTTTTATGTTTTACTAAATTATATAACAGTGGGTAAGAATGCGAA
>CAZSIY010000320.1:0-1516 GCA_964606825.1 uncultured Oscillospiraceae bacterium
ACCACGCATAAAAACGCAGATAAGATTAATGTTACCACACATTACACGTTAAATATAAATTCTACACTCATCTATATTTAGCCCTGCGTTTTTTGCAAAGTAAAAGATGAATGTAGGATGAATTGTAACGTTAAAAAGGATATGCATAGCAATATCCGAAAAAAGTGTATTTAAGTGTAATATGTGGTGAGTTTATTATAGCACAGTGGAAGAAAAAAATCAATATATTTTATGAAAAAGTAAAAAAACAGCAAATAAAAAGGGCACCATAGCAAGGTGCCCGATAAAATCAAACATTGAATCTGAAAAGAACGATATCTCCGTCTTTCATAACGTATTCCTTACCCTCGGAGCGAACCAATCCTTTTTCCTTTGCGGCGGTCATGCTTCCGAGCGCCATAAGGTCGTCATAATGGACAACCTCGGCACGGATAAAGCCGCGCTCAAAGTCGGAGTGGATTTTTCCCGCCGCCTGGGGTGCCTTTGTGCCGTTTTTGATGGTCCATGCGCGAACCTCCGGCTCGCCGGCGGTCAAGTAGCTGATAAGACCCAAAAGCGTATAACTTGCTTTTATGAGACGATCAAGACCGGATTCGTGCATTCCGAGTTCTTCTAAGAACATTGCCTTTTCTTCGCCGTCAAGCTGAGAAATTTCCTCTTCAATTCGTGCGGAAACCGGCATAACCTGCGCGTTTTCGCTCTTTGCGAGTTCTTCTACCATGGCAACATATTTGTTGTTTTCAATGCCTTTTGCAAAATCGTCTTCGGCAACGTTTGCCGCATAAATAACCGGCTTCATGGAAATCAAGGCGATTTCGCGCATAATTTCAAGCTCGTCATCGGAATAGTCAAGGCTTCTTGCGGGTTTGCCTTCTTCGAGAGCCGCTTTTACGCGTTCCAAAAGTTCAAGCTCGCGTGCTAACGACTTGTCGCCTTTCATAGCCTTTTTTGTGCGGTCGATTCTGCGTTCCATAATCTCGATATCCGAGAAAATCAGCTCTAAGTTAATGGTCTCAATATCGCGCAGCGGGTCGATACTGCCGTCAACATGGGTGATGTTTGAATCCTCAAAACAACGTACCACGTGTACAATTGCATCCACCTCGCGGATGTGGGACAGGAACTTGTTTCCGAGACCCTCGCCTTTTGACGCACCTTTAACAAGACCTGCGATGTCCACAAATTCTATGTATGCGCGGGTAACCTTTTTCGGGTTGTACATTTCGGCAAGACGGTCAATTCGCTCGTCCGGCACGTCAACTATGCCGACATTCGGTTCAATTGTGCAGAACGGATAGTTTGCCGATTCCGCCCCCGCCTGAGTTATTGCGTTAAAAAGTGTGGATTTTCCGACGTTCGGAAGTCCGACTATACCAAGTTTCATATCTTTTTCATTCTCCTCGTATAACGGCTTTAAAAAAGCGCAATTTAATTTATTTCGTTAATTTTAACATATTGATTATATCACGCCGAGGGCGAAAAGTCAATCCGATATAGGCATTTTAATCTTTTGGTG
>CAZSIY010000321.1:0-1508 GCA_964606825.1 uncultured Oscillospiraceae bacterium
TTTTAATATAGTGGGATTTCAAACACATCTTAAATTCGGCGAGCAAAAGCGCGTTTTCTCCCTTATTCCGGGTCTTGAAAATGCCGAGTTTGTGAGATACGGCGTTATGCACAGAAACACGTTTATAAACTCTCCCGAACTTTTGGATAAGTTTTATCGCGTGAAAAAATGCCCTAAGGTGTTTTTTGCCGGTCAAATAACCGGTGTTGAGGGATATGTGGAGTCGGCATCAAGCGGAATGAGCGCCGGAATAAACGCCGCAAGAATTATGTCGGGCAAAGAGCCGATTGATTTTTCTTCCCTTACGGCAATAGGCGCTTTGGCACACTACGTCAGTGAGGGCTCTGTGGGCGCTTTTCAGCCGATGAACGTAACCTTTGGAATAATAGACCCCCTCGGCGTAAAAATCCGTAAAAAGGCCGAAAAAAACGCCGCTGTGGCTAAAAGAGCACTTGATAAGATAGAAGAAATTAAAAAAGATATGTAAATAAAAAAGGCGTTGCCTCAATTCAGTGAAAATTCACTTATTGAGACACGCCTTTTTTCTCGTTTGCTATTTTAAAGTTATCGAAATATTGTTGTCACCGTTTTTGGTAAGTTTAACTGTTTTGAAATATGTTTTTCCGTTTGCCGAAATTTCAACGTTGTAGTCGCCGTAAAATCCTCTAAATGAAGCAATGCCGTCACTGCCCGAGCAAAGCTCTTCGGACGTGTGCCATACTTTTTGAGTGAGGTCTTTTATTTTGTAAAATGCGGGTTTGGGGCTCATGTCAAAGCGCAAAAGGCCGCCGTAGAGGTAGTTTTCGCCGAGGGTCATGTCGCCTTGTGATTTTTTAACGTTTTCCGGGTTGGGGTCTTCTACATATGCGTAGCCGTCTGCCAAGTTCCAGTAAATAATTTGCTCAACGCTCGGGTGTGAGAACCATATGGAATATAAGTTTTCCACGATTTTCGCTTGAATTTCTTCGTCCTCTTTTTCCCATGAATACGCGGGAATTGTTATCTCCGTGATTTGGATAGGCTTTTTGAGACCGGCGTAAAGGTCCATGTGGTTGTAAAGATTTTTGGGATTCAGGCGCGAGCGTGTGTTTTCGTATTCGTCTTTTCTTGGACCGAAAAGGTGGAACTGCATGCCTATTGCATCGATTTTTGCGCCCTTTAGCATGCTTGCTTCAAGATATGCGTAGTAATTGTCGGTTACGCGGCAGTTTTCTTCCCATATGCCCAATGCGCCCTCATTAGATGCGAGTTGGTTGTTGGGAAAATATTTTTCAGCAAGGCTGTAACACCACGTGAGAAAATCGGGTTCGTCGTAGAACGTGGTTACGCCTTTTTTCCACCAAATCATTTCATTTACAACTTCTATTGTGTTAATCCTGTCGGCGTATCTTTCGGAAATTTCGCTAAAGCGGCGCTCAAGTTCTTTTTTTACTTCCTCAACACTTGCCCCGCTGAGCCATTTCGGGAAAAAGTGGTCGTATGCGAGGCCGTGCTCTCTGGGCTCTCTG
>CAZSIY010000322.1:0-1502 GCA_964606825.1 uncultured Oscillospiraceae bacterium
CTCTTATATTATATCAGTTATATCGGATATTGTCAATAGCAAAAAAGTATTTTTTGCGCAAATGTGAAAAATATTTTTTGTGCATTATTCATTAAAATTGTCCTAAAGAGAATTTTTATCGGGGTTTGAATTGATTTTGGTTTTCACTTATGGTACAATAAAATGCGAATGATTTGCAAATTGGAGCTGATTTGTGTGAGAAAATATTCTACTCAAAAGAGAAAGATGCTTATAAACTATCTTTTTGAAAATAAAGATAAATTTTTATCTGCCGAAGAAATACATATCGGAATAGGCGATATGAGCGTTAGCGCGGTTTACAGAAATTTGTCGGAACTTTTAAGCGACGGAATTGTTAGAAAATCTTTTGCCAAAGACGGGCACACGGCGCTGTATCAGTATTGTGAATGTCAAAAGTGCGCGCATCATTTGCACATGAAATGCAATAAGTGCGGGAAGGTGCAGTGTATAAATGTCAACACGAGCAAAAGAGTAATTTCCGAGCTCGGTGAATGTAATGATTTTTCAATTGATGAGTCTAAAACCGTAATTTACGGCTTGTGCGGAGCGTGTGCGCAAGATGTAAGAGGGGAGAGTATATGAAACATTTTTTACCTTTGATAATAATATTGACCGTAATCGTGTTTACGATCGGTGGCTGCGCCAATAGCGGCGATACGGCTGAAAAAGATAAAATCGACGTGGTTTGCACCATGTTCCCCCAGTACGATTGGCTCAGAGAAATTGTCGGCGATAGGAAAGAGAAGTTTAATATGCGCTTTTTAACTGATACGGGTGCCGACATGCACAGCTATCAACCCTCTGTAAGCGACATTGCCTCGATTTTATCGAGCGATATTTTAATATGCAACGGCGGAGAGTCCGAAAAATGGGTTGAGGATATGATTGAAAAAAATCAGCTTGAAAACACCGCTGTGATAAACGTGATGAACAGCTTGGAGAAAAATAAGAAACTTGCCGAACACAATCACGAACATGAAAATGAAAGTCATCACGATGAATACGACGAGCACGTTTGGCTCTCGCTTGAAAATGCCTCATATGTGTGCGAGATAATCAAGGACAAATTAAAAAAGATTGACGCCGACGGAGCCGACGTTTATGAAGAGAATTGCAAGGATTATGTAAATAGGATTTTTGCGATTAAAGAAAAATACAAGGAAGCGGCGGAAAAATCAAGCAAAAAAGGTATTGTTGTGGCAGACAGATTTGCATTTAAATATCTTGCCGATGAGTTTGATATCACTTATTGGGCGGCGTTCCCCGGTTGCAGTGCTGAAACGGAAGCGAGCTTTGAAACTGTGATTTCTCTTGCCGACAAGATAAAAGAAAACAATATTTCCGTTGTTTTGACAATGGAAAATTCGGACAAAAAGCTGGCAAAAACCATTATTGACAACAGTGGCACGTATAATTGCGAAATTTTGGCTTTGAATTCCATGCAGTCCGTTACAAAAAAAGACGTGTCCGGCGATATGACA